>CAMNDN010000037.1:0-20532 GCA_946535445.1 uncultured Lachnospiraceae bacterium | reverse complement strand
TTCTGGCACGGAAAACTGTCACATCTTCAGGTGCACACTCCCTGTCCTGAATTCGACACGATGATCAACACCTGGAATGCGTATAACTGCTTCATGACCTTTAACTGGTCCCGGGCGGCATCCTTTATTTACTGCGGGCTCAGGAACGGGTATGGTTACAGAGATACAGTCCAGGATATACAGGGTGTTATCCATCTGGATCCGGATGCGGCAGCGGATAAGCTCAGATTCATGCTGTCGGCGCAGGTACATCACGGCGGCGGACTTCCGCTTGTCAAATTCACCCATGACCCGGGGCATGAAGATACACCGGAAGACGAATCCTACGTTCGCGAGACCGGTCATCCTGCATATCGGGCAGACGATGCCCTCTGGCTGTTCCCGACTGTGTACAAATATATAGCGGAATCCGGAAATGCTGCCTTCCTCGATGAAGTGATCCCGTTTGCCGACCGGGAGGAAGGAAGCGTATACGAGCATCTGAAGAGAGCTATTGATTTCTCTCTGAAGCATATGGGGCCTCACGGCATGCCGGCCGGGCTCTATGCGGACTGGAACGACTGCCTGCGTCTCGGGGCACAGGGGGAGTCGGCATTTGTTGCTTTCCAGTTCTACTATGCGTTTACGATCCTGCGCGAATTTGCATCGATGAGACAGGATACCGACTATCTGAAATGGCTGACGGATGAACAGGAAAAACTCCGGGGAGAGCTGAACCGTCTGTGCTGGAATGAGGATCGTTTCATCCGCGGGTTCACGGAGGATGGGGAGACCATCGGTGAACGCACTGCTCCGGAAGCCAATATGTGGCTGAATCCCCAGAGCTGGGCGGTGATCAGCGGTCTTGCTGACCGGGAACAGGCAGAGGCTGCCCTGGATATGGTCTATGACAGGCTCAATACTCCGTACGGTGCGGTCATCATGGATCCGCCTTATCATGCCCATGCCTTTGACGGAGCGCTGGCTGTCATTTATAATGCGGGGGTGAAAGAGAATGCCGGTATTTTCTCCCAGTCTCAGGGCTGGCTGATTCTTGCGGAAGCCCTGCTCGGAAGGGGTGAGAGGGCATTTGAATACTTTAAGGAAAATGCGCCGTCCATGCAGAATGAGTTCGCGGAGATCCGGTGCATAGAACCTTATTGCTACGGACAGTTCACGGAAGGGAAGGCAAGCCCGCGCGCGGGCCGATCGCATGTACACTGGCTGACAGGTACTGCTTCCACTGTCATGGTCGGATGTGTGGAAGGCATTCTCGGTATGAGGCCCGACCTATACGGCATAAAAATAGCGCCCTCCATTCCGCGGGAGTGGAAGACGCTTGAGATCGAAAAGGATTTCAGGGGCAGAAAGCTCCACATTCTCATTGAGAATCCTGAGGCAAAAGAATCAGGATACAGAAAACTGACGCTCAATGGAAGAGAGCTGGAAGGAAACTACATTCCGGAGAGCGAACTGTCCGAAGAAAATGAGATCGTCCTCATCATGTAAAAGACGATTTTTAATCCTGCAGGGTACTGATGAGCTCCCAGGAGATATCATCCAGTTCCTGCTCTTTGGCAGTCAGCTGTTCGAACGGGACCAGAAGCGGGTGGAGCCGACGCTCATTGTCACGTTCTTTCCCGTATCTCCAGCCGTACATGTAGTGGAAGCGCATCCAGCGTTCATGTTCGATCCGGCGGCAAAGTTCCCGGTCAACAGTATTTTCTCTGAAATTATTTATGGCAAGCACGGTCGTGTCCGGATCAATGGGCACGGCCGTTTTTCTGTCCAGATTTCCGGTCAGGATCCGGATCTTTGTGTTCATGTGGTCCGCGGCAGCCATATTGGAGCGGCGGGAGAACATGCTGAGGTCTTCCCAGCAGGTCTTCTTGTATTTATCGTCCTGCAGGCTGTTGTAGTATTCGTTGAGGGCGACGGCCCGCCGAAGAAGTTCTTCCCGCATAATTCGTTCCGGTGTGTAAAGCTGTCGGAGGCTGCCGAAACCGCTCACACCGTCAATGGAGTCATTGCCGAATATAAAGAGCCGTGCCATTGTGGGACAAAGGAGACGTATTTTTTCAGCTATGCGGATATTGTCCATTTCAGAGGAGCTGCAGATAATGATACGGTCTGCCGTCTCCAGGCAGGCATGATTCGAATCCCAGTGCTCCTCATGAAAGCAGAGCGTGTCATTTGCGGGAGCTTCCCCGCTCTCTTCCTGAAGGGCCTCGACGGACACGCTTTTTATACCATTCTTCATAAGGATCGGATCCTCAGCGGGCGGGACCATGGTGTTCACGGAGACTACATCGATGACATCCGTTATACGCGGATGGTCTTCCATAAAGCTTTCGTCTGTATGGCTGTTCCTCGTACTTTCTTCATTTTTACTGAAAATGTGGTAGCGGCAGCGAAGCAGCGGACCGAAGACATTTACCAGTACAGCCTGTTCGATGAGGAAATTTATCAGAGCTCCCTCGCCGATCAGGATGACATTCTTCTCAGACCTTGTCAGCGGATTTTCGGCCCAATAGGCGCGTGCTGTCAGTTCAGAAGGGTCGAACGTATGCAGGCCTTTAGGCGGTGTCTGAAATCGAACACATGTCCGGCAGTAAATCTGTACCTTATCCGGGTCAGTGACAGATGCTGCTCCATTATTGAATGCTTCAGATGCAGACACGGTTCTGCAGGATTCAAAATCGGTGTCAGCGGATGAAATGGCAAGCGCTGTTTTCAGGTTGGATTCTTCATTTTCCCCGATCAAAAAGACCGCCGGTTTCGGGATCGAATTGTTTTTCTTCCCACTGGTGCAGATGGAAAGCACATTGTCAACGGAAAGAGACGTAAAAATGCAGCGGAACTTAAAGAGATCCCGTATCTGATGTTCTGCCCCGCAGAAAATGAAGCCGTTATCTTCGGGCATGGCTGAGAGCTGTCTTGCAAGACAGACACTTTCCGGACAGTACCTGTCGAAGATGTACCATCTGTCGACCCGGGCCAGAAAGATACGTGCCCTGAGGATGGCAGAGCTGTTCATGAAGTGGATGATCGACGTGATCAGGATGGAGATAAATCCGCAGCTGAGCAGAATAAAAAATATTCCCATGGCTTTTCCGAACGGTGTTACCGGACTGACGTCTCCGTATCCCACCGTAGTCACAGTTGCAAGGAAATACCACAATGCGTCAAGCGGGGTCTTGATCGTAGAGTTCGAAGCTTTCTGTTCGACATGAGCGAGAAGGAACAGCATTACAACGAGGGTTGCGACTGCCATGCAAATCAGTATTCTGTTTCTGATCCTGTTCCGCTTACTGTTATTCATCTGATATCTCCCTGTTCTTGTTTTCCGATGTATTATTCATGATTGCGACTGAATCCTTAACGTGATGTGGGCAGTTTGAGTAAATCAAGAACGCCTCGGCGTTCTTGCCGCGCCGCGCATGGTGCGAAGCACCTTCCTTAATGCGCGGCAGCGATCCGCCGGACGATTCATTTATTATGATGAGTCTGTAATGGAGTACACGTGGAAAGCGTGCCTGTTATCTGTCAAATGCCCCGAGCAGCGAGGGGACCGCCAGCACATTATCCCGGTCATACTGCTGATAGTCTACATCTCCTCCTGTCACGGCGTTCTCCATATCCGAAAGCCTTTCCAGATCCTCCCAGGAGACCAGACACGCATGGTGGCGCTCTTCATCGTTCTTTGCGATCCGGATAAGAGGCAGCCCGTTTCTTTTCTGATATAAATATGCCTCGGACCTATCCCTGAACTCATCATCACTCATCGTTTTCCAGCCCATGGACCGATGGAACGCATTCCATCTGTGATGCTCGGTCCGTGCCATGTTCTCGAGAAGAGTTCCGTGCGGATTCCAGTTTCCGCGCATGGCTTCCTCTTCGGAAATGCCCGAGATCCTGCAGTAGGCTTTCATGAAATCGGCTGCAGCCCTGCAGCTTGCTCTCGAGAACGGAGAGCAGACTCTCCATAACTGTTCCGGGTCCGCATGTTCATTGCCGGAATAGGAGGCATTTACCACCTTGGCCGCCCGATCTGCCACGGAGGCTGTGAGGATCTCATTTCTCCAGATATCTGTTGTTCGGTCAGAATCCTCTCCTGTGCCGACTCTGGTCACAATGCCTCTGCCGCAGATGAGGAAGAGAATCTTATCGGATGCCCGGCCGAGAATTGTTTCGAGATCACGGATGATCTCCCAGTCCGTCTCCTCATTTCCGGTACACGCTATGATGTACTTCAATGTTTCGGCATGCTGTTTCACATAATCCGATGCCTGCAGACTTCTTGCGTCGAACCGGTTGAACTCTATGGAATACTCCCGGCAGAGCTCATCGTATACAGAGAAGAAACGACCGGAAAGGGAATCGATATCGGAAGCGAAGACAGCAGCATGAAATTTACTTCCCTCAAATTGTCCGTTCCGCACGAGACTGCGCAGAACAGCCTGACCGGTGGATCCGAATCCGGCAATAAAAATATCGACATCTTCCTGTGCAATACCGTCCTTATTGAAAGTAACGGTATTGTATACGGGATATTCCAGTGTGAGAAGTCTGGCTGTGAGCGACTGCATTTCGAATGAATTGACATCCGTATATCCGTATCGCTTTCCAAGTGCCTGCATTTTGTCCATATTGACAATGTCATCTGTATAAATCGTAAGGGACAGATTTCCTGCAGGAATCTTTTCGTTGTTCAGTGCATCGAGAAGGTCCGCTGCATAACGGCGGTTCTTGTTCTCCGCTTTTGACAAAGCGTACAGTGTAATTTTTCGTTCTGAATTTCCGTTATTGCAGCCGAGAGATTTAAGGAATTTCCGATTCGGATGCACAGCATCGTAATCCGTTCTGCATGCCCATCCGTTTCGCTCTACCAGTCTGGTAAGTTCGGAATCATCTCTGTCCGGAACGAACAGCATGGATACCTGTGTATCATCATCTTTCCGCACCTCTCTCAGGCGGGTAGCGAACTGAATGGTCTCATCGGACACTCCGTAAATTATATCCAGATCATTCTTGCGGAGCAGCCAGATGCGCATCCTCTTCAGCAGACTTGCACCGAGTCTCATCATCACGACATTTGCCAGAGAATAGAAGGCAAGGAAATGTGAGACAAGAAAAAGGCACAGGATGACGGGATGGGAAAAGAGCGGGGCATCCTCTACATTGCCCACTTCCCACCGGCCTACGAACATTCCGCAGACAGCAAGTACCGTGTGCGGGACCGCGACCAGGAGAGAACCGTCTCTGAGAGCGTATCCGTAGCCGTAAAAAATAATACCTCCGATTGCGCCCAGAAGAGCGATGACGACATTCAGGCTCGAGTGTTCTTTCTTCAGAGCCATATTGATGACCATGGAAAGGAACACCGCGAGGGCTATGAGTATAATTGCTGCAGATTTTATCATTTAAAGCCTCCCTGAGATACGAAATGATAAGCTTAACATTTTTTTCATACTTCTTTTGTATATTTTTTAAAAGCATGGTATGATACATACACTTATATGGAGACAGTTGGAGTAAGGAACTGTTCCTGTTCATTATACCTTATTCCTGAGTTTTTTGAGATCTTATTTTGATAAGGAAATGATCCCGGATACTCTGGCGGTTATGAGAGTGCCGCAAAAGTAAAAATATAGGAGTAATATCTTATGATTCCAGCATATAACGGCTCTGAGCCGTATATTTTCGTTAGTTACGCACATAAAGACAGTGAGGCTGTCTATCGTACGATAGAGAAGCTGACTTCTCTCGGCTATCGGATCTGGTATGACGAAGGGATAAAGCCGGGAGTGGAGTGGCCCGAGAACATCGCCATACATCTTGATCAGTGCTCCCTGTTCATGATGTTCATTTCTCCTAATTCCATGGATTCGGCAAATTGCCGCAGGGAGATTAATTTTGCGCTGTCAAGATCGAAAAAGTTTTTATGCATTGTACTGGAAAAAACCGAGATTCCTCTTGGAATGGAGCTTCAGCTTGCCTCCCAGCAGAGTATTTTCCGTTACAAATATGCTTCCGAGAAGGCTTATATCTATAAAATATGCAGTGCTGCCGGAATGGCTCAGTGCAAGGATACACATTATTTCAGCGATGACGTGCAGACTCCACCGTCATCGAACACAGCCGGAAAAAAAGTATCAAGACCGGAGAAAGCGAAAAGTGCCGTTCGGAAAAGACGGAAAAGCGGGAACTCCGGTGCTGTTATACTGGGGATCCTTATGGGAAGTCTGATCATTATCGCTTTTCTGTTAATGATGCTGTACAATTTCGGAAAAGGAGCTGATGGGACTGCGGCCCCGCCTGTTACGGTGACGCCGACTGTTACTGCAACGCCTGTACCGACTGAAACAGAAACGCCCGTTCCGACGCCGACAGAGGCACCGACACCGACGGAAGTATCGACCCAGGAAGCTGACCGGAACAATGACGGCGAAAAGAACGCCGGGAAACAGGATTCCGGGAAAGGCAATCAGGCTGTGGATGATGGTGCCGACACCGGTGCTGAAGAAGAGTATGATGTGTGGGTGCCGGACACAGAAGATATACCATACGAGGACTCGGGATACGGCGACGGATTGGATGCAGGTGAAGATATAGTCGGAGGAGGGGACACGATCACAGACCAGGATCCCGACTGATTGAAAAATAATTGTATAAATAGAATTTTCTGCCGAAAAGCGTTATAATGATATAAGACCAGTGGTTATCCCGGTGCCGGATCTGTGACGGTTCCGGGTATAATCATGTCTGACCGAATCAGTGATCTTCAGATTCGATACAGAGGATGGAAATGAGCATTATAACGGACATACTTGAGCGGGAAAATCTAACGGAAAGAGAACAGGCAATTCGGACATATGTGATCAGAAATCCTGAAAAGCTTTATGATATGTCAGCGCGCGAGCTGGGAGAGGTTACCTTTTCCAGCGCGGCGGCGGTATCGCGCTTCTGCAAGAAGGTCGGGTGTAAGGGGTATCAGGATTTCCGCATACGTTTTCTTCAGGATGCGGAGCAATACAGGAAAGATGAAAAGGCAGCAAGGGTCATGGCCGGTGATCCTTACTTAAGTGTGATCACGGATGTGACAGCGGCATGCGGTCGGGTACTTGAGAATTCGCTGAAGGTGAATTCGATCGACAGTATGAGAAGAGCATCCGAAATGATCCGGACGTACCGCTATCTTGATTTTTATGCCTGCGGACTTGAGCTTTCCGCAGCTGAGTATGCTGTGGGCATATTCATGCAATGCGGAAAGATTTCTACATTATATAAGGATCGTTACAGTCAGATCTGCTCATCTGATGTGGAGAAACCCGGACATCTTGCAATTGTCATCTGTTCTGACGGATCCAACAGAGAGATGTTGGAAGTAGAGGAGTATCTTACAAAACATGGAACGCAGATACTGTGTTTCACGAAAAATGCTGAAAGTACGCTTGGGGCGCTGGCAGACCACACTCTTCTCATGCCCGGTGATCCGATTAAAAGTACGATCTGTGATGAACCGGATCTGCAATTACTGACATCGTTCAAATACCTTGCCGACATCCTTTTTTCTGTGGAGTATTCAGAGGAAAAAAGGAAGAGGGTATCATAATATAAAAAAGCAGCCCGATAATGTGCGGAGGATGTTTTTGATTGAAACATTTTTTTACTTTTAATGATTGATTGAAACAAACGACCAATTCGGTCGTTTTTTATTTATTCTTTTTTTATAAATGTTACAATTTCAGATAATGAGGCAGTGGTATTTCTTATACATTTTCAACAATTTTTCTTTAGGAGGGTACTATGGCTAAAGTACGTGATTATGGGAAACTTGCTGCTGATATTAAGGACATAATCGGCGAGTCCAATATCATCAGCGCAACGCACTGCGCGACGCGACTGCGTCTTTTCCTGAAAGAGGACCCGAGTGATGAGATTACAAAGAGGATCGAACAGATGCCCGGTGTCATTCAGGTCGTAAAGGCCGGCGGTCAGTATCAGATCGTTATCGGTATGCATGCGAAAGATGTCTACGAGGAGCTCAGCAAGATCATGACATTTTCCGATGATGCTCCGAAGGCGAAAGTCGGTATCGGCGACAAGATTATTGCCACGATTGCCGGCTCGATGGTTCCTTTCCTTTATGTTCTTGCAGGCGGCGGTCTTCTGCAGGGCCTTCTGATTATCATCCGTCTGATTCTTGACAGAGTATCGCCGGGCGGTTCGGCTGCTTTTGACGCATCAGGTTTCGGTCAGCTGTACAACATTATCTCATGGACGCCGTTCAATTTCATGCCGGCATTTATTGCGGTATCAGGCTCCAAGCATTTCAAGTGTAATCCGTTCATTGCGCTTTGGTGCTGCTGCGCACTGATCAATCCGGGCTTTACCGAGATGGCGAACGGGATTGCTGCCGGAACTCCCTTGAAGTTCCTCTTCATCCCGATGACTGCTACAACGTATTCCGGTACGGTTATTCCCGCCATCGTCATGGTAGGCGTCCTCTCAATCGTTGAGAAGAAGCTGAACAATCTTCTTCCCGAGGACTTCAGAGCCCTGTTCCTTCCGGTATGCTGCGTAATCATCATGGTTCCGCTTACGGTTCTTCTGATCGGTCCGGTCACAACAGTTGTGGCGGATGCAGTTGCAAAGGGATATCAGTTCCTGTACAATCTCGTTCCGTGGCTTGCAAACGGTATTGTAGCATTCTTCTGGCAGGTATTCGTTATCTTTGGTGTCCACCACAGCTTCACACCGGTCGCGACTTCCGAGCTTGCTACATCCGGTTTCACGATTTTCTTCGGTATGGCTGCAATCGCTGTCTGCGCTCAGGCTTCTGCCTGCTTCGGTGTCTGGTTCAAGACAAGGAACTCCGAGATGAAGCGTGCGGCCCTGTCAGCCGGTGTTACGGGTCTCTTCGGTATCACAGAGCCTGCTATTTACGGTGTAACGCTTCGTCTGAAGAAGCCGTTCTGGTGCGGAACTGCAGCAGCGGCTGTCGGCGGTATTATTGCTTCTTTCTTCGGAACCCGTTATTTCAAATATCCGGGAATGGTCGGATTCTCCACCATTCCGTGTGCTATTTATGACAAGGCTGCTCAGGATGCCTGCACGGCTCTCGGAACAGCAAATCCCGATTTCTCAAGAGGTATCTGGGGTGCTCTGATCGGAACAGCCGTAGCATGTGTTCTTGCCTTCGTGCTCGTTCAGATCGTTGGCTTTGAAGATCCGGTCGAAATTCCTGAAGAAGATGAGACAGCAGGCGGCGCTGCCGAGCCGGAACTTGCAGACACGACCGTATATGCTCCGATGAACGGAAAGGCTGTTCCGTTATCTGAGGTCCCGGATGATGCATTTGCTTCCGGTCTTCTTGGTCAGGGTGTTGCGATCGATCCCTCGGAAGGAAAGCTGTATGCTCCGTTCGATGGCGAAGTGATCGGCATTTTTGATACAAAGCATGCTTTCTCCCTTGCAAATGATCAGGGGGCTGAGATGCTGATCCATATGGGTCTCGATACCGTTAAGCTTGGCGGCAAGTATTTTACACCGAAGGTGGCTGAAGGCGCGAAAGTTAAGAAGGGTGATCTCCTTGCTGAGTTCGATATCGATGCCATCAAGAAAGAGTATAAGATGTTCACTCCGATCCTGGTCACGAACGCGGATGATTATTCTTCAATCGAAATCATCAAGGATTCCGGTGACGTAAAGGTCGGCGATCCGCTTTATACAGCCAAAGCTTAATTGAACGGCATTCAGGAAGGTTCCGGAAGGAATTCTGAGAAAGCCGGAAAGAGGAGTTACAGACATGACGATACAGATGGTACTGGCTGCCGGTAATAATCCTAATATGCGCGTCGCGATGATGTGTTTCGGAGTAGGGGTCCTGCTGATGTTCCTCGGATGGATCGTGTGGAAGAATGTAAAACCACAGTATATTCCGGGTTATAAGAAAGCCGAGAATGAGGATACGAAGACATATTGCAGACTGGCTGGTCAGGCGCATATGCTCGGAGGAGCCGGGCTGATCCTGTTTTCACTTCCGCTCAATGAAGAAGATCCGAACGTGATTTTTGTCATTGCCATGTGTATCTGCTGCTTTGTTATGCTGGGCCTTGCTGTTGTCCGGTTCAGGAAAGCGGAGAAGCTCCGGCGAAGATGATTTCTGCCCGGAAAAATAAGGTATAGGAAAAATAAAGTACGCTCTGTATCCAATTTACGGAGCGTACTTTTTTATACTTCATCGTGGGTACGATCCCGCGATGAAGTATAAACGTCTCCGGCGGATCCCGACAGGGTATCGGGGGATAAGAAATATCTCCCTCAGCAACGGCCTGTTGCTTGTGAAAAGTGTCTACGCAGGGGAGTGATGCCGATATAAATTAATAAATATGCACAAAAGCCTGCAATTTTTGTATAAATATTGGAAAAAACTAAGATTGACATTGCATAAATATCTTCCTATACTAAAAAAGTCCGGAATAATACAGGGACATTATCAATCAGAAAGTGCGGATCCGCGGAAAGATCTGTGTGCGGCCGCAACAAAGGAGGATTGCAATGAAAAAGAAAATTATGGCAGTACTTGTCGCAGCAGGTATGGTGATTTCACTGGCTGCATGCGGCGGCAGCTCTGCACAGAGCCAGACCGCTGAATCCACAGCAGAGGCGGTCGAGTCTACAGCAGAGGCAGTTGAATCTACAGCAGAGGCGGCTGAATCCACAGCAGAGGCAGCTGAATCTGGAGCAGAGACTGCGGACCTTGTTACGGTCACAGAGGGCAAGCTTACAATGAGCACGAATGCGGCTTTCCCGCCGTATGAGATGACAACAGACAACGGCGACCTTGAAGGTATTGATATTGAGGTCGCAGACGCAATCGCCAAGAAACTTGGTCTTGAACTGCAGGTTGACGATATGGATTTCGATGCTGCTCTTCTTGCAGCTCAGCAGGGCAAGAGCGATATCGTCATGGCGGGCGTTTCTGTCACGGAAGAACGTCAGAAAGTCATGGAGTTCTCCAATACTTACGCAACAGGCGTTCAGGTCATCATTGTCAAGGAAGATTCCGAAATCAAGAGTGTTGATGATCTTGAAGGACATATGATCGGCACACAGCGCGGCACAACAGGCAACATCTACTGCGCAGATGATTACGGCGAAGACAGTATTACAACATATGACAACGGTCTTACAGCTGTACAGGCCCTGAATAACGGACAGGTCGACTGTGTCGTTATCGATCAGGAGCCGGCAAAGGCATTCGTAGCTGCAAACACAGGACTGAAGATCCTCGACACAGAGTATGTCTCAGAAGACTACGCGATCGGTATGGCAAAGGGCAACACAGCTCTTCTTAACGCCGTAAACGGTGCGCTTGAGGAACTTCAGGCAGATGGTACTGTTCAGGCTATTATTGACAAGTATATCACTGCGGAATAAACGCTGTGGGACTTGATGCATAAATAAGACAGTTCACTTCCGGATCCGGAGCGCGTAAAAGCATGCAGCGAAGGATCCGGTTCGTCTTATCAGAGACCGTCAATTTTTGAAAAGAAAAGAAGGGGGCCGCAGGAATTGGAAGCGACGTATGAAGCACTGTCGCAGCTGGCTGCAGATGGTGGGAAGCTTACTTTTGCCCAGGACTTCTTTATGAAGTTCTATCAGGCATTTTTATTTAATGAGCGATGGAAGCTCTATCTGGAAGGTGTCGGTACGACGCTGCTGGTTACCGCATGTGCCCTCGCAATGGGTATCCTGCTCGGCATTATTGTTGCCCTGCTGCGTACGGCACATGATCAGCAGAAATCAAAAAAGAATCCTCTGCTCGGAATTGTGAACTGGATCTTTAAGATTTATGTCACGATCATCCGAGGTACACCGATGATGGTCCAGCTGCTCATTATGGGAATGGTCGTATTCTCAAGCAGCCGCAATTTCACAATGGTCGGAACGCTGACACTGGGTATCAACTCCGGTGCGTACGTATCCGAGATCATCCGCGGCGGCCTTATGGCTGTCGATTCCGGACAGATGGAAGCAGGAAGAAGCCTTGGTCTCAATTATATGACGACGATGATCCAGATCATCATACCGCAGGCGATCAAGTCAGTCCTGCCTGCGCTCGGCAATGAATTTATTATCCTGCTCAAGGATACATCTCTGATCACGGTCATAGGCGGTAAAGAGCTGCTGTATGCGGCACAGGGAATCATGAATCGTACATATGAAGCTATGTTCCCCCTGCTTATCACGGCTGTTATCTATCTGATCCTGGTCATGATCTTTACGTATCTTCTCGGAATTTTTGAAAGGAGGCTGAGACAGAGTGATCGCCGTTAAGAATCTGCAGAAAAGCTTCGGGGACCTGAAGGTCCTGGATGGTATTGATCTTAATGTAGAGCAGGGAGACGTGATCGTTCTCGTCGGTCCGTCCGGGTGCGGAAAGTCTACCTTTCTGAGATGCCTTACACACCTTGAGGAGCCGACAGGCGGACAGATTTTTCTGGATGGAAGAGAAGTGGTCGACAGGGAAATCGATCATGTCCGTTCCAGAATGGGAATGGTATTTCAGCATTTTAATCTCTTCCCTCATATGACAGTTAAGAAGAACATTACACTCGCGCCGGTCCTCCTGAAAAGAAAATCCCAGGCGGAGGCGGATAAGCAGGCCATGGAGCTCCTTGAGCGTATCGGTCTTGCCGACAAGGCGTATGAATATCCCAATATGCTTTCCGGCGGTCAGAAGCAGCGAATTGCAATTGTGCGTGCTCTGGCCATGGATCCGGAGGTCCTGCTCTTTGATGAACCGACCAGCGCGCTGGATCCGGAAATGGTAGGCGAGGTCCTGGAGCTCATGAAAGTCCTGGCTAAGCAGGGGATGACTATGATCGTTGTTACTCATGAGATGGGATTTGCCAAAGAAGTCGCTACCCGCGTCATCTTTATTGATAAAGGGAAGATACAGGAAGACAAGCCGCCGCAGGAGTTCTTCTCCAATCCGGAGAATCCGAGGCTCAGAGATTTCCTGTCAAAGGTTCTTGTTTAGTGATTTGTGTGCCGGGGAATTGGCGAAAGCCGATTCCCCGGTCATTTTTATTCTTCATCGCGCAATACTTGTGATTTTAATCATGAGATACGCGCGCAGAGTGAAATCCGGCTTCATCGCTCAATACTCGTGCTTCAGTCATGAGATACGCGCGCAAGGTGACATTCGTCTCGCGCAGTTTGCTTTAAAGCTGATTCAGATCTTTTCCGCTGTTAATATTTGTATTTAGTAAATTTAAATGATAAAATACAATTGTATAAATATTTGGCTGGATCTGACTGCATGTTGACGATTGCAGTCGGGGTAGTTCAAAGGAGACCGCTTATGAGTGAAAAAAAAGCTGTGTCGGGGAAAGACGGCAATAAATATGTGCCTTTTGAAACGAGGACAGGAGATGTATCTGCAGTTTATTTTACAAGAGACCTTTCTGAGGAAGGCCTGAAAAAGATTTACGATAAGGTATCGAAAGGCATCGAGGGAAAAGTAGCCATTAAACTGCATACCGGAGAGGCCAAAGGTCCGAATATCATTCCGCGTCCATGGGTGAAAGCTCTCTATGAAGAAAAGCTTCCGGAAGCTTCGATCATCGAGACGAACACCTATTATGAAGGGACCCGCTATACCACCGAAGCTCACCGCAGGACGCTGGAGATAAACGGGTGGACATTCTGTCCGGTAGACATCACGGACGAGGACGGTGTAACAGCATTGCCCGTAAATGGAGGCAAGTGGTTCGAAGAGATGCATGTCGGAAAGAACATGCTGAATTATGACTCTCTTCTCACCCTGACACATTTTAAAGGGCATACCATGGGCGGTTTCGGCGGATCCAACAAGAATATCGGAATCGGCTGCGCAGACGGAAGGATCGGAAAGAAGGAGATCCACTCGACGCCGGGCCAGCCGAATATGTGGGATATTGCGGAAGAAGAGCTCATGGAACGTATTTCCGAATCTACGAAGGCGACGATCGATTTCTTTAAGGATCATGTATCCTTTATCAATGTCATGAGAAATATGTCCGTCTCCTGTGATTGTGAAGGAACTGCGGCAGAGCCGGTCGTAACACCGGATGTAGGGATCCTTGCATCCTATGACATTCTCGCGGTCGATAATGCATGCGTCGATCTTCTTTACAATCTGCCGGATGGCGGCGGAAAGGCAATGATCGAACGCATTGAGACAAGGCATGGTCTGAGACAGCTCTCTTACATGAAGGAAATCGGAATGGGCAATGACAGATATGTGCTCATTGATATCGACAACGGAGACAGGGAGATTACTGCTAAGGAAGCTGTGAAGGACATAGCGCCGGAGTGGACGCCGGATCGGTTCAATGTTTTTTATGGACGCAATAAAATCAAATAAGGCAATGTATTACCTGATTTCTGATAATCTTGAGAAGGTTACTCTCGCAGAATGTATGAAGGGAATCAAACCGTATGTTGTGATAATGGATTCCTCAGAGTGGCAGAGAGAGAAGGACATCTTTCATATGGGAATCGATTTAGACATAGAATACGATCGAATCCATACAACAAAAGCCGAGGTCAACTATGATTCGCTGACGGGAGGTTTCACGATACCTGACAAGCGTAATATAGCGGAAATGAATCATGAGTTTACATTTGCTCTGGATGAGAAAGGCATCGTTTTTATCGACGATGACGGTCTGGCCGGGCAGATCG
Source organism: uncultured Lachnospiraceae bacterium (assembly GCA_946535445.1). Lineage (GTDB taxonomy): Bacteria > Bacillota > Clostridia > Lachnospirales > Lachnospiraceae > Chordicoccus. The sequence continues at coordinate 5,814 of CAMNDN010000037.1, read as the reverse complement.
TAGAAGAACTGCAGATGACACGGAAGTGGAAGATCCCGAGCCTTGAGCGCTTTCTCTATGACTTTCTCAATAAAATCGTATTCGGCGATCTTGCTTATCTGAGTGAGGTGGAAGACAGACTGGCGGCAATTGAGGATGACATTCTCGAAGGAAAAGCCACCAATATGTCCCTGACTTATATTGTTGAGATCAGACGGGAACTTCTGCGCCTGAGGACTCATTACGAACAGCTCATAGATCTCGGACAGGAACTGAGTGAAAATGAGAACAACTTTTTCGCTGAACATAATCTGCGCTATTTTGACATGTTCTCGGCAAGGGTCATGCGGCTTCAGGATATCGTGACCTATCTGCGGGATTACTGTGTCCAGATCCGGGATCTGTACGCGAACCAGCTGGCGGTCCGGCAGAATAATACCATGACGGTCCTTACAGTCGTGACGACGATTTTCATGCCGCTGACATTGATCGTAGGCTGGTACGGAATGAACTTTCGATATATGCCGGAGCTGGATTCTCCGCTCGCTTATCCGATCGTCATCATTGTATGCATAGCAATCGTAATACTGAGTTTTGTATATTTTCGGAAAAAGAACTGGTTATAAATGAAGCAGCATGCACGCTATCATGTATTTCATGCGGTCATCCGCAGACTCAAGATCTGTACCCAGCAGTTTTTTTATGTTGCCGAGCTTGTAGATCACCGTGTTCCTGTGCATGAACATCTTTTTCGAGACTGCCTGTATACTTCCGTTGTTCAACAGATACTGCTCCAGAATTTCAACATAATTCGCATGGTGCTTTCTGTCATACTGTATGAGAGGCATGAGAAGCCCCTCACCCATTTCTTCCAGCAGCTGATCGTCCGGTACGAGCGCAAGGATCCTGTACAATCCCATATTGTCGAACCACACAATTCTCTGATTTATCTGGTGAGATGCCCTGAGAGCAGCCTTCGCTCTGTGATAACACAGGTGGAGGCTGCTGAGATCTTTCATAAGGCTGCTGCCTCCTGCATATAAAGTGCGGTCTTTCATACGCATCTCTGCCCTGTGAATAAAACCTTCAATGAGGTGATGCAGGTCTTCTTCGGGGATGGCATTTGCCACAACGACAAAACAGGAATCATAGTAAAAAAAGCAGGCATTGTGCGTGAGGCTCTCAAGATAGAGCTGGAGCTGGAAACTGATCCTGCGGCGTTCTACCGTGTCCATACTGTCCAGATCATCCATCGTGATCAGAATGACCTGAAAAGTACCGTCAACATCAAAGTAGGGGAGCAGTTCGTTCTTGAACTGCGGCGTCAGGGCGGGGGTCTCAATTGCGCCGATAAGGGCCTTTGAGATCTGCTCATCAGACATACCCTGCAGCAGGATCCGCATATCAAGGTCTTTGATCATTTCAAAGAGTTCCGTGCTCCAGGGGACTGTCAGGAGAGGGAAACTATTTTCATTGCAGAAACGGATCATGCTGTCCGGGATTTCCGTGATATACATACCGGTGTTGATTATAAGGCCGGAGGCACCGAGCTTTATGAGGGATGCGGCCAGTTCAAGCTGTGCAACCTCGTCCTGAAAACCGAATCCGGTCGTGATGGCCAGATCCTTTCCTTTAAAGTTGTTCAGTATTTTTACATCTTCGATGAGAAGGATCCAGCTGATGGAGTTCGACCATCCGTTTTCGCCGGCCATAAGCTCCATACCATATCTCGTTTTGGAAACGGTGAGCATGTCTTCGATTGTGAACCCCATTGATCATCCTCCCTGTGAAAGCAATTGAGATTGATGCAGCAATACAGATATGGTAACACAGTTACGGAGAAAATCCAATCTTCCGCCAACGTAAAATATGTACCGGGAGCACATATCAATCCCTTCATTTTCAGCTTTTGAGCCTATAGAAATTCTCTTTATTTGAGGTATCATATAGTTAAAGGATACGGAAAATGAAAAGGGAAGAACATAAAATGAAAGGGAGGTGTTCGATATGGTATCGTTTCCGATTGATTATACTTGCAACTATCACAACGAAGACCTTACTCCGGAATGGATGAAGGGCGAGAGAATTGGCTACTGCGATCAGCCGGATGCCGGAGAGAACGGTGTGCTGAGAGGTATCAGAGAGTTTTTCAGCAAATTATTCTGATGATTTAGAGCGGATGTGAGGAAAATAAGTTCTCACATCCTTTTTTGTTCCATAACGCGGCATTTTCTGTAACAGGATCGTTTTGTGGGGGAGGCGGTTCTTTGTTTAAAAAACAGGTTGACAAACCTGACGACTTAAATTAGAATCTTTCATTAGATGTGACAAAACATGATTGCTACATAAAATGCTATGAAGGCACTATGCAATTTGCCAACCACTACAGAGAGCCGACGGGAGGTGCGAGTCGGAGTGAGTACAATGCGCAGTCTCATGCCGGAGCAGGTTTCCTGAAGGCGAACGCTGTGTAGGGAAATCCGGAAGGTCCCGTTATCAAGGCCAGGTACTTAGTAGAGTACTGCAGAGCGGTCGCTGTAAGCGGCAATCTGGGTGGTACCGCGATTAATTGATTAGTCGTCCCAGAGGTTCATCAAAATTTATGAGCCTCTGGGATTTTTTGTATCTATAGAAAGGAAAAGAAAAACATGAGAACACTGAAATTCATCGACATGACCCTTAGACAGGCTGCAAATGCCCGCGGCAGAGACCTTTCCTTCAAGGAAAAACTTGAGGTCGCAAGGAGTCTCGACCGACTGAAAGCGGATACGATCGAGCTTGCACCGATTTCGGACAGTAAGGCGGATCAGCTTGCCAACCGGACGATTGCCTCCATGGTGGTGACGAGAATCTCTGCGGCAGTCGATATTTCAGTCGGAAATATCGAGCAGACATGGGAGAGCGTGAAGACGGCGAAGAAGCCTAAATTAAATATTATCGCTCCGGTCTCGACCGTTCAGATGGAATACATGTGCCATAAGAAAGCCGGTGCTATGCTTGACCTCATCACGGAATCCGTAAAGAAAGCCCGTTTCTACACGGAATTTGTCGAGTTCTCCGCTGAGGACGCTACCCGTGCGGAACCGGAATTTCTGTATAAGGCTTTGAAAGCCGCTATCGAGGCAGGTGCTTATAAGATCACAGTCTGTGATACTGCGGGTATCATGATGCCGGATGAATTCGGTGCGTTTGTCAGAGGTATTATGGAAAATGTTCCCGGACTTGCGGATATTGAGCTTTACGTTGAGATCAGGGATACCATTAATATGGCTCTTGCATGCGCAGCACAGGCAGTGCGTGAGGGCGCGGTAGGTGTCAAATGCACGGCTGTCCCGAACGGATATCCTACCATGGAGGAACTTGCCAGATTCGTGGAAGTCAAGGGCAACGATCTTGACGTCACGACACAGGTCCGTGTGACAGAACTCCACCGCTCAGTCGGACAGCTGAGAAAGATCCTCGATCCTCAGGAAGATGAGCAGTCCCGCTTCAGCAATCTCGGTCTTGAGGATATTGCAAATGTCTGCCTGGACCGCAACGATGACATCAGTGAAGTGACGAAGGTCGTTCGCCAGATGGGCTATGATCTCAGCGAAGAGGATAATGCCCGCGTGTTCGAGTCCTTCAAGCGCGTAGCCGATAAAAAGACTTATGTCGGGACCAAGGAGCTGGATGCGATCATTGCAAGTACCGCCATGCAGGTCCCATCTACCTATACGTTGAAAAATTATGTCATCAACAGCGGCAATGTCATTACGGCAACGGCCAATATCCTTCTTGTGAAAGAGGGGGAGGAAATCAGAGGCGTCGGTATCGGTGACGGACCGATCGATGCATCTTTCCAGGCTATTGAGCAGATCATAGGACATCATTACGAACTGGATGACTTCCAGATCCAGACGGTGACCGAAGGACGGGATGCCATGGGAAGCGCTCTTGTCAAGCTTCGTGCCGGCGGCCGGGTCTATTCCGGTAACGGTATTTCGACAGATATTATCGGCGCTTCGATCAGGGCCTATATCAGTGCTTTAAATAAGATCGTCTATGAGGATGCTTAAGGAGGGGTTACATTTTGAAACTGTCATTTTCAATACAGAACTGGAACAATATGAGCTGGGATGAATACTGCAATGTAGCTGTTTACACACGGATGCAGGGCATCGAGCTTTATGATATACACGGACCTGTTTTTCGCGGGAAGGGGAGTCCGGCCAACCCGGAGCGCGCAGCCTCCGTAAGGCGCCATCTGATCGCGGATCATCTGCAGCTCCCGTGTATCAACACCGTAAATGATTTTACGGCTCCGGAGTTCATCGGGGAATTCAGGGAATGTCTCACCGTTGCTGTCAATCTCGGCATAAGCTGCATCGGTATACACACAGCGGAAGCGGATGCGGAAAAGTGCATGGAACCGCTCGGAGTGCTGCTCGAGCTGGTCGGGGAGAAGCCGGTGACGGTACTGGTGGAGACAGCGGACGCCTATGCGGATACAAGCCGCCTGAGGGATCTTCTTAATCGTTTCTCCGACGATCGGCTCGCCGCTCTCTGGGATATGCATACGACGGTATTTACGGCCGGAGAGAGTGCGGAGAAGACCATCACGAATCTGGGCGCGTATGTGAAACATGTGCATATTCATGATTGCCGGAGAGAAGACGGAAAAATCATTCCCGAACTCATCGGAGAGGGTGAGCTTCCGCTGCAGGAACTGATGGATGCCCTTCGTTCAGTTAACTATGACGGATACGTTTCCCTGGAGTGGGATCCGAACTGGATGGAAGGTCTTGAGGACATTGAGATCATCCTGACACATTTTGAGAACGGGATGAGACCGTTTGAAAATACCAAGCGCGGTAAGCGGCACCTCTACTGGAGCAACCGCCATGTCGGTCGGTATGTCTGGAAGAAAGGGACACTGATCGATAAAACGTTTCCGCAGGTGTTGGATACAATGGTCGAAGAATTCCCGGATCAGACGGCGATCCGCTATACGACCCTGGACTATACGAGGACGTACAGTCAGTTCCGTGACGATGTCGATGAATTTGCCCGTACACTGGTCTCCCTCGGCGTGAAGGCAGGATCCAAGGTCACGATCTGGGCGACAAATGTTCCCCAGTGGTTCCTGACATTCTGGGCGACTACGAAGATCGGTGCAGTCCTTGTTACGATGAATACCGCTTACAAGATCCATGAGGCGGAGTATCTGCTCCGCCAGTCGGATACCCATACGCTGGTCATGATAAGCGGTTACAGGGATTCCGATTATAACGCGATCATAAACGAGCTCTGTCCGGAGCTCAGGGACAACAAGCCCGGACAGCCGCTGCACGCGAGGAGACTTCCTTTCCTTCGCAATGTCATAACTGTCGGTTTCCGCATGCCGGGTGCTCTGACCTGGGAAGAATCGCTCGAGTATGCTTCCCGTACACCGATCGAGGAAATCAACCGTATGGCAGCGGCCGTTGATGTGAACGATGTCTGCAATATGCAGTATACTTCCGGCACAACAGGATTCCCCAAAGGCGTCATGCTGACACACTATAATATCGTCAACGACGGCAAGAGTATCGGTGACGGTATGGACCTGTCAACGGAGGACCGTATGATGATCCAGGTCCCGATGTTCCACTGCTTCGGCATGGTACTTGCCATGACAGCGACGATGACGCATGGAGGAACGATCCTTCCGATCCCGTACTTCTCGCCGAAATCGTCTCTTTCCTGCATCCACAATGAGCATATCACGGCTTTCCACGGTGTTCCGACGATGTTCATAGCGATGCTGCAGCATCCGGACTTCGAGAAGACAAGTTTTGCGCATATGAGGACCGG
>CAMNDN010000036.1:0-22763 GCA_946535445.1 uncultured Lachnospiraceae bacterium | reverse complement strand
TCGGAGGAAACATGGATAAGTGGCAGAAACGCGCCGAGGCGCGGCGAAAACAGAGAGAAAAGGAGTTGCGGCAGCACCTGATGATCGCCGGAGGCGCGGTGGTCGCCGTTCTTGTTTTGATATTTATCATTACCCGTGTGGTCGGAGGATCGAAAGTAGAAAAAGAAGGTGCCGCCTCCGGGGAAGCAGTTCTTTCGACCGAAGGAACCGTACAGGGGCAGGAAGAGGCCGCCGCGGAGACGGGAGCGGATGCATCGACTACCGATTCCGCACTGGTCGCGGCCGTGACCGGTGCCGAGACGGAAGAAGCGACGGTCACGCCGAATCCGGATGATCCTCGGGCGATATTTGCGGTAGACCCGAACAGGACAGACTGGAATTATGATCGGGACGAGGATAAGGTCGTGTATCTTACATTTGACGACGGCCCATCCTATCTGACCATGCAGTTCCTCGATATGCTGGATGCCTGTGACGTCAAGGCCACTTTTTTTGTCACCTCTCAGGCGCCTCAATATGCGGACTGCATACAGGAGGCATACAGACGAGGGCATACGATCGGACTGCACACATCCAGCCACTCCTTCGAAATCTATAAATCCGAGGAAGATTATTTCTGGGATCTGGAACAGATCGGCAATGTCGTCCGGGATCAGATCGGCTATGTCCCGGCATTTATCCGCTTCCCGGGAGGCTCTGACAACACAAGGTCTGCAAGGTATGCTACGGGAATCATGGCAAAGCTCACACAGGAAGTCGTAAAAAGAGGCTATCAGTACTGGGACTGGAATGCGGAGACCGGCGACGGTCATTCGGTATCTGCGGAGGAAGAGATTGCCGAGGCGCTCTCCTGTGAATATAATAATATCGTTATGCTTGCTCATGACGGTGACTTAAAGGAAGCTACACTTGAGGCAATGCCGACCATCATACAGGCTTTCAAGGACAGAGGTTATACCTTCAAGCCGCTTGACCGGGAAGCCAAGGTCATTCATCATGAAGTACAGAACTGATCGGGAAAAATGAATCGCCCGAACGCTTGAAAAGGTAATAACTAAAACTTCCCACATGATTATCCGAAGCTGGCTCATCATTATTAAATGCATCGTCGGGACGCTTCCGCTCCCGTCTCGCAGGCAGCGGTACTAATGAATTTTCTGCGTTTGCACTTGAAAATTCAAAGTACCGGCCGCGATACGAAGCCGCGACGATTGCATTTTAAATGATATCGCCAGCAACTCTATCACGAAGTGGAAGTTTGAGTAAGAAAAGACTATGCACAGTTTAAAGCAGGCATTCTTGCCTGTAAGAGGGAAAAAAGATGTTTTGTCCACAATGCGGAAAACAGATACCGGATGGTTCACGTTTCTGCCCGTTCTGCGGAGCAGGTTTCGGAAATGCACAGCCGGATGAGACAGTCTCGATCAATGACGCACAGGGAGGCGGCTATGATCCCGGACCGGGATATATAGAGCCGATTCCGCCGGTCTATAACCCGCCGCCGATGCCCGGGAGTAATCCCTATGCTCCCGGCCCTGAGCCGGAAAAGCCGAAAAAGAAAAAGGGACTTTGGCTCGTCATAGCGATCGAAGTCATTGCGATCGTCGCGGTATTGGCAGGCATTTTCGTGATGATCCGGGGAACCGGGGGAAAGGATACGAGTGAAGAGACCTCCTCCGAAGCCGGAAGAAACGATGACGGCAACAGCGACAAAAAGGAAGAAAAGAAGAGAGAGGATACAGACGCCACTCCGACTCCAAAGCCGGTCGATACACCGACTCCGATGCCGAGCGCAACGCCGACTCCGGTCCCCACACCTACTGTAAAGGTGGTGACGGAGACGACCAGTTTTGTCACGGATGCGCAGCCGTCTGACCTTGGAAATTACAGGAGACCGTCTTTTTCATCGGCAAATGCCTCCTCCCATCTGTTCCAGAAAGATCATCCGGATTATGATAATTCAGCCAGAAGTATTATCGACGGTGATTATATAACTTCATGGCAGGACGGAGGATCCGGAAACGGTACCGGTGAGACGATCACGCTCAATTTCGACAGCGAGAAGACCGTTAAGTATATGGAGTTCCAGCTTGGGAACTGGCGTACAGACCGCTACTACAATATTAATCCGAGACCGAGACAGATGACCATGACGATCAACGGAAAGCAGTATTCGCTCGAGTTCACGGATGCGAAAATCAGCCATTACGTTGAATTCGAAGAGGCTCTGACGTTCAAAACAGTGGACTTCAGGATCGAAAGTGTCTATACAGGAAGCGAGACGAAGGACTGCTGTATCGCCGAGATCACAGCTTACTCGGAATGAGGGAACTATGGACAATAATAAAATTAAAAAATGGATATTCGGCCTTGAATGTGTCATTTTTCTGCTGGTCGCAGTGATGCTCGGCCTTTCGATGCGCCAGACCATTATTCTGAACAACCAGATAAAAAATCTTGAGTCGGACGTGCAGGAACTTCAGGAAAAACTTGATGAGGCTTCCTCAAAGAAGACGGAAGCTCAGGAGACGGAATTAACTGAGGGACAGGAGAAAGAGCCTGAAAACACACCGGCACCGACAGAGACGCCGGTGCCCACCGAACCCCCCACACCGACCCCCACACCGTCTCCGGCTTATCTGATGGATCTTACGGGATATGCTCCCGGAGAAATTATCGAGGATTCGCTCATCGATCAGGTGAACCTCGGGCAGTATTTTTCCTCATCCATGATCGTCGAGGGTGACCCGGTATTTGAGAGAATTATAGACCGTTCCTTCCGTTACAATGACAATATTGCACTTTCCGATCTCAGATATATCAAGCTGATCCACAGGAACTACAACGGGGAGACACAGGTCGGAGAGCTCATCGTGAACGCGGCCATAGAAGCGGATGTCATCGATATTTTCATGCAGTTCTACATGTACGGGTATCAGATCAATTCCATGTATCTGATCGATAACTTCTGGAGAGGCGACGGAGATTCCTCTGATTTCGCTTCGATCGATGTGAATAATACATCCGCTTTCTGTTACCGGACCGTAACGGGCTCCTCCACAAATCTGTCGAACCATGCTTACGGGCTTGCGATCGACCTGAATCCTCTTGAGAATCCCTATGTCCGGTTCGACGGGGACGGATACGGCAGTTCCGCGCATGATAATGCACAGGCTTATAATAACAACAGAAGTTCGGCGACCATGCCGCATGTCATCGATCATGAGGATCTTGCTTACCAGCTTTTTGCGGACCATGGCTTTACCTGGGGCGGTGACTGGAGCAATCCGAAAGACTATCAGCATTTCCAGAAGGAGCTTTACTGATGGATGGTAATATGCAGAATCTGACCTGGCCCGGATGGCAGACCGTGCGTCTGATCGGGGAGGGGGCTTACGGAAAAGTATATGAGATACAGCGTGTTGAGGATGACAATGTCTTTAAGGCCGCGCTAAAGGTGATCCGTATACCGAAAAATGATTCCGAAGTCAGAAATCTTCAGGAGGAGGGCATGGATGAAGAGAGCATCCATACCTATTACGAGAGTATCGTTAAGGACATCAGGGCAGAATATGCCTTGATGGCAAAGCTGCGCGGCTGCCCCAACATAGTTTATTATGATGATCATATGATCATGGAGGATAAAGATACACTGGGTTGGGATATCCTGATCAAAATGGAACTGCTCAGACCGCTGAGCTCCTATGTAAAAACGGTCGGTCTATCGGAGTCCTTCGTAAAAAAGTGCGGTATAGAACTCTGCAAGGCGCTGGAAGCCTGTCAGGCACAGAACATTATTCACAGGGATATCAAGCCCGGAAACATGTTCATTAATGATTATGACAATATTAAGCTGGGAGATTTCGGAATAGCGCGTACACTGGACCGCACATCGACCATGCTGACGAGGACCGGGACATATCCCTATATGGCCCCGGAGATCTTTCATGGAAATAAAGCCGGATTTTCTGCTGATCTCTATTCCGTAGGCATGGTGCTGTATCGATACCTGAATAATAACGTCGGACCTTTTGAGACATCGACGAAGAACCGGACGACGAAGAGCATTCAGGAAGCTCAGGACCGGAGATTTGCCGGTGAACCGCTGCCCTATCCGAAATACGGAAGCCGCCAGCTGAAGGATATTGTTATGCGGGCGACGGCCTATGATCCGGCGAGACGCTTCCGGTCGCCGAGGGAGATGCGCCATGCTCTTGAGCAGCTACCGGAGAATCCGGTACGATTCAAAGACATTGTCGTAAAACCGGAAAAACATAACACGAACGATATCGGCAGAGACGGCACCGAGAAATTGAATCCCGATCATGACAGACAGATCGAACGTGAACGGGCCGAGCGGGAGAGGCGAGAGAGAGAGAGACAGGAAAGAGAACGCTGGGAGAGGCTGAGAAAACAGGAAGAAGAGGAGAGAAAACGTCGGGAAAAAGAAGAGGAAGAGCGACGTAGAAATCAGATATTCAGCCTGATCGGGGGACTGACGGTAGTCCTGATCGCAGTCTTTACTATATTTATTGTGGTCACCATCAGGAACCGCGGCGAAAAACAGGAAAAGACAGATGTCGATCCCTCGAACGGGGGCGGAAAGTCTTCCGTCACCGCAGATGCGGCAGACCCGAAGCTGCTTCTGGATTCGACCGTCATACTTCTGGGAGATACGGAGCCGATCCGCTTCTTCGACGGGGAGAATGCCTATGCGTATCATTCGGACCTGTCTTATTACAGCGAGCCGAATACAGTGGAGATCCTGACTGACAGCAATGAGTACCGATATTATATCGTTCCGAATTCCGCCGGCAAAACAACCGTGACCGGAAGAATGGGCAATCTGGAACTGAGTAAAGATATCTATGTGCTGGATGTTGAGACGGCAACGAATGATGTCATCTGTGATACGGACAGAATTGTTTTTTCGGTCACGGATCAGGGGGCCGGAACAGTCAGCTTTAAGCTGACGGTCGCAGGAAAATCCGGAGACGAAATGGAGGCGAGGATCTATACCGATACCGGAACGGAGTTCAATGAGAATATCGGTGTTACCGCTGAAGCAGAGTGGGATGATAATGTACTGACGGCGACTGTCACAAATTATCTTTCCGTGGATAAGAAAGGAGAGCTCGTCGTTGTCATTACGGAAAAAGATGATCCCGGATCACTGATCGGTTTTGAGAGGATTCCGATTGAAATCGGCTGAAAGATCCGTAAAAATAAGAGGGCTGTCGCACCAGGACGTGACGTTGCGATCTACAGCAGACATTTGCAAATAACGTCTGCTGTAGATCGCGGCGATAATGCCTGATGCGACAGGTCCCTTTTCTTTTTATGACTTTTTCAGAACTTCATCTCGGGATCCGGGTAATCGTAAACGTCGTCATCCAGGAAACGGTAGTGAAGGTTGTATTTATCGGCATGCTCCTTGATTTTTGAGTTTTTCGGAACGTAGAGCATCAGGCTGCTGTCCGACTCGAAAGCTCTCGCCTTGGTTCCCTGATCCTTATTGCGGACATAAACACGGCATAAGTTCGTGCAGTTGCGGAAGGCATACTCTTCCACCATCTCTACACTCTCGGGGAGGTCGATGACAGTAAGCCCCGTACATCCGGAAAATGCCTGGACCCTTATTTTCTTTAATGTATGCGGGAACGATATCTCCCGGAGATTTTTGGCTTTGTCGAACGAGTCTGCGCCGATGGTCTCCACACCTTCAGGTACTGAGTAAGACCTGTCGGGCCTGCCTGCCGGGTACTGCACCAGCGTTCTCCCGTCGGACGAGAAAAGAACGTTGTCCTCAGCAATAAAATTCTTATTGCCTCCGTCCACGGTAATGATTGACAGATTCTTACAACATGAGAAGCAGCCTTTCCCTATTTCGGAGACATTTGCCGGAATCGTGATCGCGCCGATCGTGCCGCAGTCGAAGAAAGCGCCTTCTTTGAGCACTTCAAGATTCGGGGGCAGATTCACATACTCGAGGCTTTTGCACCTTGCAAAGGCCAGCGTTCCGATCGAGTCGAGCGTGCTCGGGAGAGAGATGGTCCTGAGGTTGATGCAGCCGTCAAAAGCCCCGTCTTCTATCGCAAAACATCCTTCCGGGATCGTCACATCCGTGACATCCTCATTATCTCTGAATGCGGAGCCGCCTACTTTCTGGACTTCGGATGGAAGTGTGATATTGCCGCCTGAGCCGTCGTATTGCATCAGGATCCCGTCTGTGATGTAAAAATCCTGTGCGCTGACAGAGCGGGGGATCATAAGAAATAAGAGCGAAAAAAACAGAGTGATTTTCAGAAATCTAAGTATGTTCAGTTCAGGGAAATTGAGTGACATATTTTCACCTCTGACGGACATGCCGGACGATTGAGCGGCATGTGGGTATATTTTGTACAGTATTCATTATACCTGCAAGATAACTCTTTGTAAGCACATTTTCGTTATTTTTTCGCGACGCGGATGAAGATGGAAAATGCATGCTTTGAAGGATTCCATGACGCATTTTTCGGTGTCGGGACTGTTCGTGAATGACATGTGGAGAGTTTTTGTTTATAATATATCTTAATTACTCAAACTTCCCACTTCGTGATAGAGTTGCTGGCGATATCATTTATAATGCAATCGTCGCGGCTTCGTATCGCGGCCGGTACTTTGAATTTTCAAGTGCAAACGCAGAAAATTCATTAGTACCGCTGCCAGCGAGACGGGAGCGGAAGCGTCCCGACGATGCATTTTATAATGATGAGCCAGCTTCGGATAATCATGTGGGAAGTTTTAGTTAATTATAATATTCGGGTCCCGAAGCGGTCCCGATAAGATAACAGATTTTTTGTTCTAAAGGAGAATATTTTAAAATGTTCTGTCCATATTGCGGAAAACAATTAGATGACGGGGCAAAGTTCTGTGTGAACTGCGGCCGCCCTGTATCTGTTCCGGGCGGTGCTCCGGATCAGGGCAATCCCCGGATAAATCCTCAGGCGCAGCCTGTCCAGGGCAATCCCCGGATAAATCCTCAGGCGCAGCCTGTTCAGGGCAATCCTCAGATAAACATACAGCCGCAGCCGGTCATCCCGCCTGCGACCCTGCTCCCGGAAGGGGAGACGGATGCTCCGCCGGAAAATAATACCGGGCTGGTCGTGCTGATCATTATTCTGATCACACTGATCATTCTTGTGGGAATTCTTTCCTACGCCTATATCGGCGGATTTATCGATTTCTGATCAGGATGCGGAATTCCCGTGACGTAAATGCGTGATGAATACGCAAAACGCAACTTGAGGTGAGGGGAAATACATGAGTGAATCTTTATATATCGGGCAGGATCTGAACGACCGCTATGTCATTCGCGCTAAAATAGGAGAAGGCGGCGGAGGAATCGTTTACAGAGCGTTCGACAGGCATCTCCAGGGGGATGTGGTCGTAAAACAGATCAAGGATGGGAACTCTTCCTATCTGTCGAGCCGTACAGAGGTCGATATTCTTAAGAACCTGAAACACGAGCGTCTGCCCAAGGTCCTCGACTTTTTTGAGTATGACGGTACGATCTATACCGTTATGGATTTCATTTCAGGTGTCAATCTGTCGCATGCACTTCGCAGACAGGGCCGCTATCTGCCAAAAGATGTTCTGCGGTGGGCCGTTGCCATCTCAGACGCGGTGGCTTATCTCCATTCCCAGACACCTCCTGTTATTCACAGTGATATAAAACCCGGGAATATTATGCTCGATCCGGCCACAGGTGCCGTCACGCTCATCGACTTTAATATCTCGCTCGCTTTTCGAAATAACCAGCTTGACGCGACCTGGATCAGCGGCGGCTATTCTCCGCCCGAGCAATACAGGAATCTTGAGGACTACATCAATTATGTAGATGCTACCTACAGGCAGCAGACGAAGAGATTCTCGGCGCACAGCTATGGCCAGAATCCCGGTGCCATGCCGTATATGGGCCCTACCCGCGTATTTGACCGCTACACTCTGCCGGTCGTCGCCAATACGATCGGACGAGGCGTAGATACAAGGTCCGATGTTTACAGTTTCGGCGCGACCATGTATCATCTGCTGACCGGTTATAAACCCGATGTGGACTTCAAGGCGATCATCCCGATTTCCAGATTCAATATCGGGCTTTACCCGAGTTTCGCAACGATCATTGAGAAATGCATGAGGCTCGATCCGAACGAACGTTACCGGGACGGAGTCGCGCTGAATGACGCGCTGAAGAATATTTATCAGCTGGATGAAGAATTTATTGCGTATAAGAAAGGCGCTTTCCACAGAAAAATAGCGAGCGGCATTCTGATCGGAGCCGGTGCGCTCATGCTTTTCGGAGGATTTCTGCTCAACCGCAATATCTCGGGTTCCGTTTACAATGACCTGATCGCGGAGATCCGGGCTGACCTTGAGAGAGGACAATATGACGGAGTCGACGGGAAGATCGACGAGGCCAGAAAAATAGATTCCGGCAGGCTCGATTCCTATGTGGAGGAGGCGACGCTTTACTATCGGACGGGTGATTATGACAGCGCGATCGAGACTGCGGATAAAGCACTCGGCGATTCCACTCTCGGCGGCAAAGACGACGATCGGATGCGGGCGGATCTCTATTATGTGATGGGAGATGCCTACCTGGAGAAGGAGGATTATGCCAATGCCTCCCCGGCCCTTGAGAAAGCCATCGATCTTTACGACGGCAACAATCTGTATTATCGCGATTTCGCCGTAAGTCTCGCAAGGGCACAGTATCTTGACAAGGCGGAGGAAGTTCTCTCCCAGGCTGTAGAGGAAAATCTTGAGCAGGATTCCGTGGAGTACTGCGAGGCGGAGATCGCATTTGCAAGAAGAGAATTCGACAGTGCCTCCGGGAAATTCCGCTCCGTGCTCGAGGGGAGCGACGACATCGAGCTGGTCACGAGATCGATCCTCATGCTCTCGCGCTGCTACGGTGAGCAGGGCGACATTGACAGCAGGATCTCTTTCCTCGATGAGCAGGTCAGGACCGCCGATCCGTCCATTCAGATGAGACTTATTCAGGAACTCGGCGATTCCTGGGTCATGAAGGCCAGAGTTGACAGTGACAAGGCTCCGGACTGCTATACCCGCGCGCTGGAACAGTACAGGCGTCTCTATGATAACGGAAGACGGACGATCGTCCTTCTTGAAAATATTTCTGTCTGCTGCCAGAATTCGGGCAGATTTGATGAGGCGCTCGAGACGGCGAACGAGATGATCGATCTTTATCCGGACAATTATCTGGGATATGTCAGAAAAGCGTTCGTCCTCGTTGATATTGAGAACAGAAAGAATGCTTCGGAGAGGGATTACAGAGAATTTCAGGAAGTATTCAACAAGGCACAGGAACTCTCGAGAAATTCCGGTGACGAGACTTCCGAGGATATGGCGAATCTGATCGAGACCTATAACAGTGTTGTGGAAGGAGGCTGGCTGTCATGAATACAGGGATGATTCTAATGATCTGCGGCGGTGTCCTGACCGGAGTCGGGATCCTGATGGCGATTTCGGAGGTCATACTTGCACCGAAGCGGAAGGAAGACATCTACCGGAGAATGCGGGAAAAGTACTGATCAGGCAAAAAAGTTCATTCATACCGATTCGGGTGCCGTTCGTCGGAAAAATGCACAGGATCCGGTGCAGATGATATTATCTATACAACAAAACAAAAACAGATGACATGACAGGGAGGAAGAAGATATGTCAGAGTTTAGCGTAAAATCAGCGGAACTGAGAAATAAGGCAAATATGCTCAGCCAGTATAATGTTAAATTTAAGACCGAGAAAGACAATCTTGTGAGTGCGGAACAGACGCTCATGAAAGGCTTCGAGGGAGATGCGGCAGTCACATTCGATACGGAATTCAAGGCTTTTGAAGCAAGGATGGAGAATTTTAAAAGTGTCATCGATGAGTATGTGGCAAGACTCAATGAGGAAGCTGCAGCTTATGAAAAGGCCGACCAGGAAGCCAGAATGGCCGCTGAAACAAAGTAAGCGATAAAGGCACGATCTTATTTAGCACGTTAACAGCAGATTTTGAATAAGGAGATAATATCATGGCAGATTTATTAAAAGTATCACCACAGGAACTCAGGAACGCGTCTCAGGCCTTTACAACAGGCAGTACCAATATCAAGGGCATCACAGACAGCATGCTGGCGATCGCGAACGAACTGAAAAGCGTGTGGACCGGCGAAGCATCCGCAAGCTACTGCGCAAAGCTGAATGACCTGGGCTCCGGCATGACAACGATGAACAACAAGATCAACAAGCAGGCCGAGAATCTTATGACGATGGCCGGTATCTATGAGAGCGCTGAGAATAACAATGTTCAGATCGCCGGAGAGCTTCGAAAGGAAGAGTTCGTATAAGGTTCGGGCATGAAACAGAGACTTCCCGCATGTGACATCTGAAGAGCCTTAAGAGATGTGGGAAGTTTTTGTATATGATATAGAGGGGAACTATGAGCATCGTTTTATCGATTTATAAGAAGTCAAGTGCTTTCCGGGAAGTAGTCCTGGCGGATCAGGGGGCCGGGGAGATGCAGATACTTCTGGACCGGCATCTGTTCCACCTGAATCAGGATATAAAACTGAAGTTGGAAAAAGGGGAAGATTACTGGATCCTGAAGGCTGACGATTACCTTATCCACCAGAAAAAGAGTGATAGTTATTTTCATGAGACCGCCATCTGTGACGGTCTCAATGTCAATATTGTAAGAGGGCGGGACAATGTCACGATTCTTGCTTATAAAAATGACAACCCTTTTGAGACCTACAGAAAATATCCGCTGAATCCGAATCAGGTCATTACGATCGGGCATGATAAAGAGAATACGATCTGTTATCGGCTTGAAAACTACGTCTCCCACAGACCGCACTGCGTGATCGAGCAAAGGGGAGGACAGGCCTTTCTTATTGACTCGTCCACGAACGGAACGTACGTGAACTATGTCCGCGTACAGCCGGGACCGGAAAATCAGGTCCGCCTGAAAGTGGGCGACAGTATCCGGATTTTTCAGCTGAATATCATTTATCTGGGAAATATGATCGCTGTGCGCGCGAGGGAAGGTGCGGTCATAAGCATGGGCGCTCTCAGCGAGGAACAGATCGGTTACAGGGCGGCTGATATCCGTCCTTCCTCTGTTGCGGCGGTGCAGGAGTTCCATCGCGCTCCCCGTGTTCTCCCGCAGCTCAACACGGATAAGATCGAGATCGAGGCTCCCCCTGTCATTCAGGAGAGTATGCAGATGCCGCTCCTTTCAACGATAGGACCGGCCTTTACAATGGCGATCCCCATGCTGATATCCGGCGGGTTCACCGTCTGGGCATCCAGGCAGACCGGCAATTCCACAAGTCTGTTCATGTACACAGGTATCATTATGGCTCTGGCCTCCGCATGCATCGGTGTGATGTGGGCCCTGATCAATATGCGGAACCAGAAAAAGCGCATGGAGGAATATGAGAACAAGCGTCAGGATAAATACAGGGAATATCTCGCAGGAATATGGGACAGACTGGAGTCGGACCGCGAGCAGAACCGCCTGATCCTGAATCGATGCTATGTAGATGCGATGACCTGCTGCGAGATGGATGCGCGCTCCGAAAATCTCTGGAACCGGAATTTTACCCACAATGATTTTATGAGCTACCGCATCGGCATCGGAGCGATTGATTTTCAGGAGGAGATCATCGTGCCGAAAGAGCGGTTCACGATGCTAAGCGATGAACTGTCGGAGCAGCCCCGCGTGATCCGGGAGACGTTCAGTACTCTCCGGGATGTGCCGGTGCTTCTTGACCTGAGGAAGGAACATATCGTAGGTATTGTCGGCAGGAGGAGCAGGAGGGAATCCGTCGAGACGGTCCGGAGCCTGATCGCTCAGATCGTGACGGCCAACTGTTATACCGATGTAAAACTGGCCCTTGTCTATGATGAGAACGATGACGTGGACCGGGAAGCATGGGATTTCATGAAATGGTTCCCGCATGTGTGGTCTGAAGACAGAAAGAGCAGATATATCGCGACGAATCAGGATGAGATGGGAGATATTTTCTTCGAAATGTCCCAGGTATTCCGTCACCGCATAGAGGAAGAGCGTTACAGTAATAATCAGGTCGCAAGACCGCAGTATATTCTGATCGTCAGCAATCCGAGACTGATCGAGGGATCCATTATTTCCACCTATATTTTCGAGAGGAAGAAGGATGTCGGTCTGTCGACCGTCTTCCTTTCCGATGTGCGGCGAAATCTTCCGAACGAGTGTGAGTGTATTCTGGATTGTGAGACCGGCATCATAAGCCATACCGGTGACACCGCGGGAAAAGATATCACCGTTCAACTGGATTCGGTCAGTCCGGAACGTATCCTTGCGCTGGCCAAAGTCCTCGGCAACATCCGCGTGACAGAAGGCGGCGATGAAGGAGAAATTCCCTCGATGCTTTCGTTCTTCGATATGTATGATATCTCGGCGCCTGAGCAGCTTCAGGCCGTTGACAGATGGAGACACGCGGATCCGACTGCTTCGCTCAGAGCACTGGTCGGATACAAGTCCGGCAACCGTCCCTGCTATCTGGATCTGAATGAAAAGTATCATGGTCCGCACGGCCTTGTCGCCGGTACGACAGGTTCCGGAAAGTCGGAGACTCTGCAGACATACATTCTGTCTCTGGCATCCTGCTTCAGTCCGGAAGATGTAGGTTTCTTTATCATCGATTATAAAGGCGGCGGAATGGCGAACCTGTTCCGGAACCTGCCTCATATGATCGGGTCCATTTCCAACCTTTCCGGAAATCAGGTGAGAAGAGCGATGGTCTCCATCAACAGTGAGATTACGCGAAGACAGAGGCTTTTCAATGAGTATGGCGTGAATAAGATCGACGCTTATACTGCCATGTTCAAAAACAGAGAGGCAGCGGAGCCGCTTCCGCACCTTCTTATTATCATCGACGAGTTCGCGGAGATGAAGAGAGAGCAGCCTGACTTCATGAGAGAACTGATTTCTGTTGCGCAGGTAGGCCGAAGCCTTGGTGTGCATCTGATCCTTGCCACACAGAGGCCGGGCGGTGCCGTTGATGGCAACATCTGGGCCAATTCCCGGTTCAAACTCTGCCTTCGCGTGCAGAACAGAGAAGATTCAATGGAAATGCTCCATAAACCGGACGCCGCGTTCCTGACCCAGACCGGGCGATGCTACCTGCAGGTAGGCACGGATGAAGTGTATGATCTTTTCCAGTCCGGCTGGTCCGGTGCCGCCTATGACAGAGAACTGGGCGGCAGAAGTACGCTCATCGCGCAGATGCTCTCTGCGACCGGAAAAGTCGACCTGGTCGGAAACAGCGCGCGCATGCGTCTCAAGGAGAAAAAGCAGCACCAGTGGGTACGTGAACTGATTGAAATACTGGAGAGGACAGAGAGAGACCTGCATGTGGATATCTATTCGAAATCATTCAGTTTCCTCTCTCAGGCGGAGTTCTCAGAGACGTTCTATGAATCTGTACAGAATCGTCATCCCGAATTCGAGAAGAGCCGGTTCAACAGCATGCGGATCGATGACTTTATAAAGGTCTATAAAGACGTAAAGCATACCGGCGCAGGGGAGGATATCGCTGCAGAGGTCATAGAGAGGGCAATGGAATGGAGAATTCATCTGCCGGAGCTCAAACCCATAACACAGCTTGAGACGATCGTGGACTATCTCCAGAAGGCTGCGAAGGCGGCCGGCATAAGGCAGGTCCGGAAGCTCTGGCTGCCTCCGCTCACGGATCATCTGTATCTGTCCGATCTGAAGACCTATGCGGATAATACATTTGACGGCGTCAAGTGGCCGGAAGTGCCGGGTCGTTTCCAGCTGCAGGCGGTCGTCGGTTACGGAGACGCGCCGGAGAATCAGGCACAGATGGATGTCGGCATCGATTTCGCCAACGGAATGAATCATCTGGTATGCGGTATTATCAATTCGGGCAAATCAACATTTGCCCAGACCGCCGTCTACTCTCTCTGTACGACGTATTCACCGCTGCTCCTGAACATCTATATGATTGATTTCAGCGCGCAGATGCTCACCGTCTTCGACGGCCTTCCCCATGTGGGCGGTATCATTACCGAGGCTGATCTGGAGACAGATCGAATTACAAAGTTCTTTATCCTGATCAGCAAGATCATGAAGGAGAGAAAGGAGCTGCTCAGAGAGCACGGGACGAATTATACGGATTATATCAACCACAATGGCTGGACGCTTCCTGCAATCCTGATCGTTATTGATAATTACGGAGGGTTCCGGGAGAAGACACAGCAGAGTTATGATACTCAGATCATGCAGATCGTGAAGGAAGGAATCGGCTACGGCATCTTCCTGATGATCACCGGCAATTCCATAGGCATGAATGATGTACCGACAAGACTTGCCGACAGTATCAAGACAGGAATCTGTCTGGAAATGAACGAGGCGTATGACTATACGACCGTCCTTCGCTGCGGCAGACCGGAAGTGCTTCCCGACGCGGGCGTCCGCGGCAGAGGTCTGATCTGGAATAATGAAAATGTAATCGAGTTCCAGACAGCTCTGGCAGCGGATTCTGAGGACGGAGCGGAGAGAAATGATATGATCCGTGAAAAGGTCAGGGTCATGCGTGAGGTATGGATGGGACCGACGGCACGTCAGATCCCGAGCATACCGGAGAAGCCGGTACGGGAAGAGTTCGTTATGATGCCGAAATACCGTGAGATCCGGGAGAACGGAAGATATCTTGCGGTCGGCTATAACTACGAGGATGCGGATGTCTTCGCGTTCGACCTTCTTAAGAACTATCTGTTCCTGGTGACCGGGTCCAAAGGCAGCGGAAAATCCGTCTTCATGAAGAACCTGATGCTGAACTGTCTCGACAGGGATGAAGAGTGCGTGGTGATCGAAAATAGCGGCACAACGTACGCCAGGATCTCTGCGGAGAACTCTCTGAGATATGCAAAAACAGGGGAGGAAATCAAAGAGCTTCTGCTCTACGTGCACAGGACAATGCTCAGCAGAGTTCCTCTGAAAAAGGAGGGACTTGGCCTGTGCCTGTCCGAGGAGGAAATGTTCGAGCGGGCCATGGTGAACCGAAGACTTAATATATTTGTCTCGGATCTCAATAAACTGATCCGTGAACTCTATGACGTCAGCTCGCCGGCCTATGAGAACCGCATTACTTTCGAGGTGATCGCCGAGATGGGCGCGTTCTATAATATCTTCCTCTTCGCGGAAGTGAGGGATGCAGACCAGACGGAACTCGTCTCACGGCCGATCATGGACGAATTCAGAGAGCAGTGTCTGGGCGTCCGTTTCGGAGGCAAATTCTCTGACAGCAGACTTCGTCTTCTTGACTTTGAGAATGTCGGTTACAGGGATAAATCGGCAGCGATGAAACCGGGATTCGGCATCGTCGCAAGTTCCAGCAGCAATTCAAAACAGGAAAGATTTGTCGTTCCGATGTACAGGGGTTGAAAATGGTATCAGTAGTTGCGTATGACCGTGATAAATCAGAGCGGGAGAGAATCAGAGAATCATGCTGGGAACAGGTTTCCCGTTATCCCAGGGAAGACATGGAATTCCTGGAAATCGGGAATGGGAAGGTCTTCCGTGAGAAGATGACCGGCGGCGACAGATGGTCCCTGCTTTATTATGAGTTCAGTAAAGGGCAGGATGTGTCCGAACTGCGCGAAACGAGGAAAGGGCATGAGGAGACGATGATCATGCTGCTTACGGACCTTTCGACTTCGCCGATGGAATATTTAAAACCCGGTGTCGCACCGGATTCCATTCTTCTGAGACCGTACACCGCGGAGCAGATGAGAAGGACCAATGAAGAGTTCGTAAGATCTTACATGGATAAGGTCTCTGACCAGGATGAGGAAAAGTTTCTGATCGAGAACAAAGGGGAGCGGATCCTGCTCCCCTACAACCGTATCTGTTATTTTGAGGCCAGAGAAAAGAAGACTTTTGTGCGGGTCGGTATGACAGAGTATGCTGTGTATAAGACGCTCGGCGTATTGGAGACAGCCCTCCCCCCACAGTTCAGAAGATGCCATCGCAGTTACATCGTGAACAGCGGACTGGTGAATAAAGTGAATCTCACAGATAGTTATCTCATTCTGGAAGACGGAATCGAGATCCCTGTCTCAAAGACCTACAAACAGGAGTTTCGGAGGCTTCTTAAGTGAAAGAACGGCAGGAAGAAAAGAAAATAGAAAAATATCTGTATCTGACATCGAAGGAATACGCGGTCCTGCTCCATCTTTCGGGAAACCGATGCGTGACGGGTTTTGGGTTTGATTTTCCGGATGATGTGCAGATGAAACGTCAGCTGATC
Organism: uncultured Lachnospiraceae bacterium; assembly: GCA_946535445.1. GTDB lineage: Bacteria > Bacillota > Clostridia > Lachnospirales > Lachnospiraceae > Chordicoccus. The sequence goes on along the minus strand of CAMNDN010000036.1, from coordinate 6,399 downwards.
TTCGATCTGTACCGGAAAGGCATCATATGTAACCCGGGGGATCGATTCGAGGTGGCTCCGGAATGGAAAGATGTATTTCAGACCGTTCTGCAGGCGGACCGCGTCCTGTGGATATCCTTCAGGGACCATGATAAGCAGGACATCCTTTGCTATATTGACCGCCGGGCAGCAGTCTGTATGGAGAACCTGTCGGATGCCGGTCATGATCTGTATCGTGTATCCATGAAAGGTGCCGATGCGATAAAGAACGAATTAAAGGAAAACGGGATGTTTCCCCGTATTCGGATGAATAAGAATGACAGCAAGATGCTGGATACACATCTTGGCGTTGCCCCCGGCGGCGATCCGGAGAAAATATGTTCCTTTTCCCTGTATGTGAACGGTGAATCCGAGAGGAAGGAACGGGTCACGCTGGAAAAAGAGCAGCTGATCTATTTTGTCAGGATCGAAAATGCGGAGGGGACGATCAGAAGGCGGGCTTTCTGCGATGAAACGGAACGCATTCTGGACAGATACCTGAATACAGTCGGAGGTTGTGATGATAGTTGTTAATGTGACAGTGCCGGCACTTGAAAAAGTATACAACATGAATCTGGAAGAGAAGGCGGAGGTATCGGACCTCATAGCCGAAATTGCGGGTCTGATCAGTCAGAAAGAACATATGGAGCTTCAGGGGAATATCAGAGAGATGGTCCTCGCTTCGAAGGACCTCGGGATCGTCCTGGGCAGGAATCAGACGCTTCAGGATTACGGTATACTGACCGGAGCGGAGCTTCTTATCGTGTGACCACCGGCACATCGGGAGCTGTCCGTCCTGTTTTGGGAGCCGTTCGTCGGATAATGAACATAAAAACAGGAAGTGCGGTATAGTAAATCTATAAAAAAGAGGTAACACATATGAACCAGTATATAGTGCCGGATATTCTTTCTGAAAAAAGTGAAAATTTGCAGGATATATCGAGCGCGATTCTGGAGATCAGCCGGATGGCTGCGGATACTTCGGCGGAGATGCGCAGGATGACGGAACTGGATGAAGTGATCTTCGTACTGGAGAGAGAGGTAGAGAAAATGGCCGCCGAGGCACAGACCATCACCAGGCTCTCCGAGGCACTCTACGAAATTGCGGATCTGACCAGGAGAACGGAGATCGAACTTACCAACGATATCGGAGACGGTTTCCTGCAGAAAAAATCTTATGCCAAAACAGCTTCTCTGAATCGGATCGATCCCGGAAGCATCGACATTTTCTGAAGATCATCGGCATACAGGCGGAGGTTATTATGAACATTATTGAGACGAATACAGAGACGATGAAAACGGATACGGGGACGATTTCCGGATACATTTCAAATCTGCGGAATGCGTCAAAGGCAATAGAAGGGATCATCGGAACGCTCTCCGGTTCATGGGAAGGAGAGGCGGCAACGACTTATGAGACACGGCTTAAAAATGATGTAACGAAGCTGAATGAACTGATCGACGCTATATCCGAGCTTAATCAGGGAACACAGACTGCAGGCACAAGATATGAGCAGTGTGAGAATAATGTAGCCGATATCATCTCGTCCATAAACGTGTGATGTAAGGAGGTGCAGGATGGCAGTTTTATTAAAAGTCAATACCGACGTGATGCAGTCGCTTGCGCAGGATCTGAACGGTGAAGTCGTAAATATCAGGAACGGTTTTCAGGAAATCCAGACGACTATGACCAATACGGGAAATTACTGGCGGGGAGATGCGGCAGATACGGACAGAAAAGGATTTTCGTCTCTTCAGTCCCAGATTGAAGAACTGCTGAAAGAACTGGAAAGACAGCCTTCCAAGTTATGTGAGATCGCCGGTATCATGATGGAGACGGAAAAGAATAATACGGAGATGACACTTACGTTATCCAAGGAAGAATTTGTCTGACACAATCAGGGAGAGGATATAGAAAATGAGTACTACAGATATTTTATTTGATCATGCAGGAGCGGAGAAGCAGGCCCAGGCACTGGAACAGCTCTCTAAGAAAATGAATACCCTTTCCGAGACAGATATGGAGACGATCCTGACCGAGATCAATAATGCCTGGAAGGGTGATAATGCAACGGCATTCCTGCAGAAAGGCGATCGTATGCAGCAGAAATTATCCGCCTCAGCTGCGAGGATCAATGATATAGCCGTTGCAATCCGTAAAATTTCAGCTAATATTAAGAAAGCAGAAGAAAAAGCAGCTGAGATTGCATCCGGTCTGTAAAAGGCATGGAGGGGGAAAGATGCAGCCACAACATTATGACAGTTATGAGCAAACGATAAGAACGGGGCCAAATGGGGGTCTGAATGTGCAGGCAGTCAATCAGGCTGCCTGGGGAACGAACATTATCATTTTCGACGGAGCGCGTCCGCCGAGGAGTATTGATCTGCAGGCATTCGGCGGAAAGATGGTCAGCTTCGGCCGTGCGCCCGACAATGACATCATACTGGAGTCGAAATTCGTCTCAAAGCACCACGGACACTTCGAATTAATAAACGGTCGGATCGTTGTACGGGATATCGGAAGTAAGAACGGCACGCTTAAGAACGGCGTCTATCTTCGGGAGGATCTGCTTTCCAGCGGAGATATCCTCAGAATAGATAATATAAATCAGTACAGCGTAGACGGTGTCCTTATGCTGATGTCGAATAAGGACGCTTCTTCCTGGAGATCACTGGATATCAGACAGAGGAACAGGGTCACGATCGGCCGCGCGGCAGATAATGACCTTGTTTTAAATCATGTCAGTGTTTCCGTAAGACATGCTCTGATCCAGGGGCAGGGAGACAATTGGAGCATTCAGGATACCGGCAGCACGAACGGAGTTCTTGTGAACGGACAACGCGTACTCGGAGGCACCAGACTTGGTGAAAAAGACGTCATCCTGATCACCAACACGAAGATGATCTTTTCTGCGGGTACGATCTATTACTGCACGTATATGAGCGGTATAGGCATCACTGTCTCCGATGTCGTTAAGACGGTCAAGTCCAAGAACGGACCTCTTAATATCTTAGAGCACGTCAGTCTGGAAATACGGCCGGCAGAACTGGTCGCCATTATCGGCGGTTCCGGAGCCGGAAAGACTACGCTGATGAACGCGATCTGCGGATACAATAAACCGACTTCCGGAAAGGTCATTATCAACGGGGAAGATCTTTACTCGAAAGATACATATGAAGCGCTCAAGAGCGTGATCGGCTATGTACCTCAGCAGGATATCGTGTATGATAACCTGACACTCTTCACCATGTTGAATTATGCGGCCAAGTTAAGGCTGCCGGACGATACGACCCGTGAAGAGCGCGAGAAGAGAGTACGCACGGTCATCGAAATGGTCGAACTTACGGCCAAGGCAGATACCATGATCAGACAGCTCAGCGGCGGTCAGAAGAAGCGTGCGAGCATTGCCGTCGAGCTGCTGTCGGATCCCCAGCTGTTCTTCCTGGATGAGCCGGCCTCCGGTCTGGACCCGGGTACCGAGCGCAATCTCATGAGGACGCTGAAGAATATGACGCAGGCCGGAAAGACAGTCATTCTGGTCACACACAGTACGCTGAATCTTCAGGACTGCGACAAGATCCTGTTCATGGGCCGCGGAGGAAATCTGTGCTACAGCGGGAATATGGAGAGCGCGAAGCGCTTTTTCGGAATAGACAATCCTGTCGATGTCTATAATATGATCACAGATGAGCCTGAATACTGGAGAAGCAGATACGACTCCATGGTCAATTCTCAGAATATGCAGGTGAGGGTAAATGCAGGGGCAGGAGGGCAGACCGGCAGGCCGAGACGTGACCGGCACAGCGGAATCAGGCAGATCGGTGTACTCAGTGCAAGATACTTCCGGCTGATGCTGAACGACAGACAGAGACTGATCATGCTCCTTGCTCAGGCACCGCTTCTCGCTTTTCTGATCTCTCTTGTAAAGGACGGCGATCAGTTCGAGTATTACGGGATAACAAAGTCTCTGCTCTTCGCCTTGTCGTGTTCCGCTTTCTGGATCGGGACTCTGAATGCTATTCAGGAAGTGTGTAAAGAGCGTGTCATTCTGAGAAGAGAATATATGACGGGATTGAAACTCGGACCGTACATTATCTCCAAGTTCGTGGTCCTCGGTCTTCTTTCCGTCATTCAGTCCCTGCTTCTGACAGGTGTCTTTATTCTGCTGGTAGGATGTCCGGAAGAAGGGGTCATTCTTTCACCGGCCATAGAACTGTTCATTACGACGTTCCTGACGGCTGTTTCTGCTGCGGCCATGGGTATCTTCGCATCGAGCATGTTCCGCAATCCGGATCGGGCCATGACGGTCGCACCGCTCCTGCTTATGCCTCAGATCCTGTTTTCGGGTCTTCTCTTTAAGCTGGAGGGTGCAACGAAGGTCATTTCCTGGTTCGCGATCTGCAGATGGTCGATGGAAGGCTACGGCACGATCGCCAATCTGAATGATCTGAAATATATGGTCGAGGTCAGCGGCGAGATGAGAGAAATCGAGCATAAGGCCGAAGACTTTTTTGAATATACCGCCGAGCATCTGACAAAAGCATGGCTGATCATGCTGGCGTTCGTTCTGATCTTTGCCATCATCAGCGGCCTGTCCCTTCGCAGTGTGCGAAAGGATCGCTGACAAAAATCAGTGCAGGTCCATCCAATTGACAAGCGTCTGAATGTTGGAACGCTCAACGGAATTCATGTATGTTTCCGCAAATCTGTCCCGGTTGGCGGTCGGGCAGGTAGATTGAGCCTGTCTGTACCAGTCTTTGCTTCCGAATTTATTGCGTGTGGCGATGGCTGTCTGCGAGTTGGTCTGGAATGTATATCCGTACCGGGCATAGATCTCGTTGATAGCCATCTGGGCATCGTAATCCGAGCCCAGACGTCCGAGGTCAGAGGATGACAGAAGGTCCGAGCTGCTGTTCGGGAAGATAAAATCCGAAGCGGGTGCCTGACCTCCGCCCGGGAGAGAAATCATGGATCCGGATGATGCGGGGGCTGCAGGGACCGGTGTCGGGGTCGGCAGCGGTGTCGGCGTAACGGTCGGCGTCGGGGCGACGGTCGGAGTAGCGGTAGGAACAGGTGTAGGCGTCGGTGTCGGGGTATTGGTCTTTTTTCCGTAGCTCTCATCCGACACTGAAGTATCGGAAGAATCATCCGGCCTGGGTCCGGGAATTAACGGTGGAGTAATAAGTATGAGGATGATTGCCACAGCTGCCAGAGCCGTGACCACTGCGATAATGATCGGCAGAATGGATTTCTTCGGTTTTTCGGGAGGCCTGTAGCTGCGGGCATACGGATTTGTCCCCTGAGGCGTGCCCTGCCCGTTTCCGCCGTTGTTCATGGGCATCGGCTCATAATATCCCTGCCCCTGATACCCGGGAGGTGTCCCATAGCCCTGGGGAGGATAAGCAGATCCCTGTCCCTGATACCCGGGAGGTGTCCCGTAGCCTTCAGGGGGATAAGCGGATCCCTGCCCCTGATACCCGGGAGGTGTCCCGTAGCCTTCGGGCGGATAAGCGGATCCCTGTCCCTGATATCCGGGCGGCGCCTGATAATTATTCGGAGAATAACCCGGCGGCGGTGCCTGCCTGTTATCAAAAGAATTGACGGGGGATGTATTCTGGCCGCGGTGGGAAGGATTAATATTCGAACCGGAAGAAGTTACGGTCTCATCCAACATCGTGTCGGAAAGATTATGTCCGCAGTTCGGGCAGAATAATACATCCGGGGGAAGCTGAGATTTGCAATGTGGACAGAACATAGTGACCTCCATATCAGAGTTAGTACTTAAAGTATACCACTAAAATAGAGGTCTGAGGAATCCTGTATTAAAGTGATTTGTAGTCAGTATCAAATGTGTTATAATGCATAAGATGTGTTTAGACAGCGCAGCATTCCGGCTGCCGGATGGCGGAGAAAAGATATTGAAATCAACTGGCAGATATCTGGAGGCGATGCAAGTGATCGCCGCGGTCGCAATAGCATACTTACTTATGTTTTCAGTGGGAATCACATGCCCGATCAAGTACATAACGGGAGTATCCTGCGCAGGCTGCGGCATGACCAGAGCATGGCTTGGCTGTCTTCGAGGCGATATACGGACCGCATTTATGTATCATCCTCTGTTTCCGCTGCCGGCTCTTCTTATCACGGTATTTTTGCTCAGACGAAAAATATCGCGGAAGATCCTGCGGATACTGGAAGCTGCCGTGTGTATCGTCTTTATCCTTGTATATATAAAAAGATTATGTGATCCGCAGGACCTGATCGTGGTCTTTGAACCAAAGAAAGGACTTATCGGACGGATCATACAGTGGTTTTGGAACTATTCATTTTAATTTAAGAGAGGGATGGCTTATGTTTTGTATGAGATGCGGAAAGAAGCT
>CAMNDN010000035.1:0-23435 GCA_946535445.1 uncultured Lachnospiraceae bacterium | reverse complement strand
GAGACGCCGGGAGGAACGATTCTTGTGGAAGCGCATAAACAGCTCGAGGAGCTCGTTCTTGACCGCGCGACCATGGAATTCAAGAAGGATGTGGGCAATAAGCTTTCCCAGGTCGTATACGAAGGCAAATGGTTCACACCGCTCTGTGACGCATTGATCGCCTTCACAAAGTCGACGCAGGAATACGTTACGGGAGAAGTAAAGTTCAAGCTTTATAAAGGCAACATCATCAAGGCCGGAACGACCTCTCCGTACAGCCTCTACAATGAATCTCTCGCCTCCTTCACGACCGGCGATATGTATGACCATCATGATGCGGATGGCTTCATTACATTGTTCGGTCTTCCTCTGAAAGTCAGGGCCCTGAAGCTTCAGGAAGCAAAATCCAACGAATCTGCAAAATAATTTTCGCAAATAAAAAGCCGCGCGGATGCGCGGCCTTTTATTTTATAATGTTCTGATTTACTCAAGCAAATTACAGGTTAGCCTTCATGAAAGCTTCAAGCTCAGCAGCTGCTGTCTCTTCGTCAGCGCCTTCAATCTGGAATTCAACTGTCTGTCCCTGCTTTGCACCAAGGCTCATAACTGCGAGGATCTTCGCTGCGTTAGCTGCCTTGCCGTCCTTAATGATAGTAACTTTGCTTGCGAAGCTCTTGCATTTCTTTACAAGCTCACCTGCCGGACGTGCATGGATACCTTCTGCATCTGTAAGTACATAACTGAAGCTCTTCATTCTAAATCTCCTTGTCTTTAATATTTTTTTACTTCGTTCCTGATCTGCTTCTTCTTTACAGATCACGGGAACAAACGTCTTATTTACAGTGATTATACCATAAGTATCCGTGAAAAAAACCTAGTTTATATACATTTTTCACATTTCTACGGCATTTTTTATCGAGATCGTTATTCTTTCGGATCAAGCCTTCTTACGCGGAGCACACCATCTATTTCTTTCAGCCTCTCGACCGTATCGTGAGGCATCTTCGCATCCACATCAAGCAGCGTGTACTCATACGCGCCTTTGCTCTTACTGGAAAGATTCTCAATGTTCAATCCGTTCTTTCCGAAGAAAGCAGTGATCTGAGAAATCATATTGGGAATATTCCGGTGGAGAATAGCGACACGTGATACCGAGGTGCAGATTCCCATACTGAGATTCGGGAAATTGACAGAATTCGAAATATTGCCGTTATCCAGGTAATCCTGAAGTTCTTTTACGGCCATGATCGCACAGTTCTCTTCCGCTTCTTCCGTTGACGCCCCAAGATGAGGCAGAACGACTGCGTGCTCCATATGAGCGGAAATGGGATTTGCGAAATCCGTTACATAGCATTTCACTTTCCTGCTTGCAAGTGCCTCCGCCATAGCTTCCTCATCGACCAGAGCATCCCGGGCAAAATTGAGGACACAGACCCCATCCTTCATCTTTTCTATTCCGGCTCTGGAGATCATGCCCTTGGTCGAAGGCATAAAAGGTACGTGGATCGTAATAAAGTCGCTGATTGCAAAAAGGTCATCCAGTGTCTCGGAATAACGGACGGAGCGGGACATATGCCACGCAGCGTCTATTGAAAGATACGGATCATACCCATAAACATTCATACCCAGCTGTGAAGCGGTATTGGCCACCTGTACTCCGATCGCTCCGAGACCGATGACGCCCAGAGTCTTTCCCAGCACTTCATTTCCCGCAAAAGCCTTCTTTGCTTTCTCCGCTGATTTTTTGATATCGGGGTCATCGGCATGTTCCTTTACCCAGTCAGCGCCGCCGACCACATCACGCGCAGCCAGCATGAGCCCGGCTATGACCAGTTCCTTGACCGCATTCGCATTTGCCCCCGGCGTGTTGAAAACAACAATACCGCTCTCGGAACAGCGATCGACAGGAATGTTATTGACACCGGCTCCTGCACGGGCAATTGCGCGAAGCTTTTTAGGAAACTCGATATCACTCATGTTGGCAGAACGGACAAGAACACCGGCTGCTTCATCCATTGAATCGACCAGTGTGTATCCCTCGCGGAATTTTGCCGTTCCGACTTCACTGATATTATTCAGGCAGAAAATGTCTCGATTTTTCATAATGCACTCCTCAAAGCTGAATGATTTCCAAATTCAATTGTATATCTTACACATGATCCATGTTTTAGGCAAGTATAACTTTAGCGGAATAAAGAGTCACTCTGCGAACCTTTGCCCGCCGGTGCTTATATGTATTGGTTCTCTGTGACAAAAAAAGAGCTGCCGCAATGCGGCAGCTCCCAAGATTTTTACCTGTTTACTTATCAGCCCTCATACGGTTTCTTCCAGAAGGAAAGAATCAGGCAGCCGACGATCGAGCCGACAGCGAGTGCTACAAAGTACATAACCGGGTTCGTAATGATAGCGATTACCCAGAAGCCGCCGTGCGGAGCCGGGCTTGCGCAACCGAACATTGCGGAGAGTGCACCTGCAATTGCAGAACCGATGATACAGGACGGAATTACGTGAGCCGGGTCAGCAGCTGCATACGGGATCGCGCCTTCGGAGATGAAGGAAAGACCCATGATGTAGTTGACAAGACCTGCCTTCTTGTCAGCCTCAGACCACTTATTCTTGAAGAATGTTGTGGAAAGAGCGATTACGAGCGGAGGAACCATACCACCGACCATAACGGAAGCCATGATGATCTTACCTGCGTCTGTACCTTCAGCCAGCATCGCCGTACCGAATACATAAGCGGCTTTGTTGAACGGACCACCCATGTCGATGGACATCATGCCGCCGACGATTGCGCCGAGAAGTACCAGGTTGGATGTTCCCATGCCGTTCAGGACATTGGTCATTGCTGTATTGATGAACGCGAAGATCGGGTTGACCGTGAACATGATCACACCGATTGCAAGGATACCGATCAGCGGATAAAGCAGTACCGGCTTGATACCTTCCAGAGAATCCGGAAGCTTGTCGCAAGCGCCTTCCAGCCACTTAACAAAGAAGCCGGCCGCAAAACCTGCGAACAGAGCGCCGAGGAAACCGCCGCCGACAGCAGCGCCGCCGTTCAGCCATCCCCAGTTATAACCTGCGTTTGCAAGAGTACCGCCTACGAAACCGACTGCAAGACCGGGTCTGTCAGCGATAGCCATGGCGATATAGCCTGCAAGGATCGGAAGCATGAAGCCAAATGCGTCACCACCGACCTGCTTGAAGAAGTGAGCTGCCGGTGTAGCGACACCGAAGTCAGCACCTGCATCCGGAGCGAGGAAACCGTCGATCAGGAATGCGATCGCGATCAGAATACCACCGCCGACAACGAACGGAAGCATGTGGGAAACACCGTTCATGAGGTACTTGTAGAAGGAAGCGCCTACGCCCTGTCCTTCACTGCCGGAAGCGGATGCTGCCGGAGCGGAACCGTCGAGGATCGGAGCTTCGTTGTTCATGATCTTGTTGATAAGTTCTTCCGGCTTATTGATACCTGCGGATACAGATGTCTGATAAACCTGCTTGCCGCCGAAGCGTGCAAGATCGATCGTCTTGTCAGCTGCAATGATGATACCCTTGGCATTGGCAATTTCCTCAGCCGTAAGGACGTTCTTCGCACCAACAGACCCCTGTGTCTCAGCTTTCAGCTTGAGGCCCATCTCAGCAGCCTTCTTCTCAAGAGCTTCCGCTGCCATGTATGTATGAGCAATACCTGTCGGGCAGGCTGTGATCGCAAGAATATCATAGCCCTGGGATACACCGGATGCTGCCGCAGCTTCTTTAGCATCCTCTTCTGCCAGTTTCTCACTCTCTGCCTTGTCAACGATAGAACGGAACTCTTCTACTGTCTTGGCATTTCTGAGAGAATCTGTGAAGTCGTCATCCATAAGGAGCATGGACAGACGGGAAAGTACTTCCAGATGTACATTCTCCTTGGTATTCGGAGCTGCAATCAGGAAAATGATGTTGGACGGTTCTCCGTCCGGTGCCTCGTAATCTACGCCGTTCGGGAGTGTCATAGCTGCAAGGCCGGGAGCCTTAACAGCGTCAGTCTTAGCGTGCGGGATCGCGATACCGTCACCGATACCTGTTGTGCTCTCCTGCTCACGGGCAATGACAGCAGCCTTATATTTTGCTTTGTCAGAAATATTGCCCTCTTTTGCCATGAGGTCTACCATCTGGTCGATGGCATCCATCTTGTTTTTTGCGCTTCCGCCGAGCTTAATGCCTTCCGGTTTCAGCAGATCTGTAATTCTCATTCCCATTCCTCCTTATTTATAATTGACGCAATCTGTAAACAGATCACGGCATTATCGCATGAATGCTTTCTTTAGGAACAGATGGTTGTTTCTAAAGATTTATATATAATTATTTTATATATTTTTTATATTTTAGCAAGTGCTATCTTCTGCTCAGGCGTCAATTACAGGAAGTTTTTCCAGAAGAGCTTCCACCTCAGGTCTTGTTGCAAGATCCGGTGAGAAAGCACTTGCAGAGCCTGTGCACAGACCCATGCGGAACGCTTTCATATAGTCATTGGTTTCGATCATACCGGTTACGAATCCGGCGACCATGGAGTCACCGGCTCCGACTGAATTCACGACAGTACCCTTCGGAGCGGGGCTCTTAAATACATCGCCTTTTTCGGAGATGAATACTGCGCCTTCACCGGCCATGGATATGAGTACGTTGCGCGCGCCCTCTTCCTGAAGCTTCTTAGCATAAGGTATTACTTCATCCTGGGTCTTAAGTGTAACGCCGTAGATGTCGCCAAGTTCGTGATTATTCGGTTTGATCAGGAACGGATGATACTTCAATACATTCACAAGAAGAGCGCGCTCAGCATCTACTACGATATCAATGCCGCGGCCATCCAGTCTGGACATGATCCTCTCATACATATCGCCCGGAAGTGTATTCGGTACACTGCCGGAAATGATAAGAATATCGCCCGCCTTAAGATTGTCGAGCTGAGCGTAAAGAGCTTCAATGTTCGCTTCGGAAATCTTTGGGCCCTGTCCGTTGATCTCAGATTCCTCGTTGGATTTCACTTTAACATTGATTCTGGAAAGACCTTCCTCCGCTTCGATGAAATCGGATGCAACACCGAATTTTTCCAGTCTCGCAGCTATCTCACGTCCTGTGAAACCAGCCATAAATCCGAGAGCAGTGCTCTCATGTCCGAGGTTCTTCAGCACAATCGATACATTGATTCCTTTGCCTCCCGGAAGGATATTCTCGTAATATGTACGATTAATCACACCCAGTCGAAGATTCTCGACTCTGATAATGTAATCCAGAGACGGATTGAATGTTACTGTGTAAATCATTTTGCCACCTCCACTACGTTTTCGTATTTTTTATATTTTCTGTCCGACAGTTTTCCGGTAATCACCACCGCTTCATCGAATTGCGCAAAAGAAACCGGTGAAATGACCGAGAACTTACTTCGGTCACACAAAATATACCTCTTTTCCGTCTGCTCCATCGAGATCCGCTTTATCATGGCCTCGTTCTGGTCAGGCGTTGTAAATCCGCATTCCGGGGATGCTCCGTTCGTTCCCCAGAATCCAATGGTGAAATGAAGTTTTCTCAGATACTCGGCTGCCTCAACGCCGATAACGGCTTCGGTCGTTCCCTTGACTTCCCCACCCGTTAAAAAGACATGCAGGCCTTTTCTGACAAGCTTTCTTGCGTTTGTCAGAGAGTTGGTCACATACGTTGCCTTCTGCTCTTTTATGAAGTCTACCAGCATCTCTGTCGTAGTTCCCGCGTCTATATAAACATAATCGCCGGGTGCGATGAGCCTGGCAGCATACCTCGCAATGTCCATCTTTTCCTCGCTGTTAAGCAGGTATTTCTCATCCATTGAAAGGTCTTTACCGACATACTGTGTTTCGATACTGGTAGCGCCTCCGTGGACTTTGATCAGCTTTCCCATGGAATTCAGCTGTGTAAGATCCCTTCTGATCGTCGAAGCGGATACCCCGAGACGCTTCTCCAGTTCCGGAACAGATACTGCCTTTTCTCTCTCAACAAGTTCCAGTATTGTTCCCCAGCGTTCTTCTGTCAGCATTTGAGCACGTCACACTCCTTTTCTTAACTGTTTATATATTACCATCACGCTCAATCATTTTCAATCATTTTCAATCATGAATAAACACCAAAGTTTCCACACTGTTTTTGGTGAAAATGTTGAAAATACGGCAATAATTTCTATTCATTTGCATGTGTTTGATTATTTATGTCTTTTATGAACGTTTTCCGATGCTCATTTTTGCTCATTTTATCCGTCTAGTATTAAATGTTTAGTTAAGAATCAGTTTACTCTTTTTTTATAATATCTCACCCTGCCGGCTTAACGCTGAAAGCTTTGTCATATACACTGAATAGTGAAAGAAAAACGCCCGCAGGTACTGCCTGCAGGCGTTCTCTTTTATGGTCTTTCGACACCCATACCGTAAAAGTATTCACAGAATACTCTTCATTATTTTTCCGTACAATGCTGCCGGTACCATCGCTTTTATGGCGATCCCCTCAGCCAGATACTCTTCAGAAATCATCTGTCCGTCGACATGGATCTGAGAAATCAGGCCCGCACCGGAATAGGGAATGACCGCATCCAGAAGTTTCTGGCTCTGAAGAAGAAAATCGGACAGTCCCCTGAGCAGATCATCTATTCCCTCTCCCGTTTTCGCGGAAATCAGAAAAATGCGCTCGGCACGACGGTCTGTCATATGATTGCCGATGTCCGGATCAAATCTGTCGATCTTATTGAATAGCGTATAGACAGGTTTTCCCGCTGCCCCGAGTTCTCCGAGTGTATCATAGACGACTTCCATCTGCCGGTCCATCACAGGGCTGCACGAATCCACAACATGAAGAATAAGATCCGCGTAAGTGACCTCCTCCAGCGTACTTCTGAACGCATCGACCAGATGATGCGGCAGCTTTCTGATAAAGCCGACCGTATCCGTCAGGAGGATCTGGTTCCCGTCCGGGAGATCCACTGCTCTGGTCGTGGGATCCAGTGTCGCAAAAAGCGCGTCTTCCTCCAGAACGCCCGCATCTGTCAGGTAGTTGAGCAGCGTGGACTTACCGGCATTGGTATATCCGACGATCGCTGCGACTTTCGGTCCTCTTCCGGATACTCTTTTGCTCCTGATGAGTTCTCTGTGCTTGATTACTTCAGCGAGCTCTTCTTTCAGAACAGAAATCCGCTTTCCGATCAGACGTCTGTCCATCTCCAGCTTTTTCTCGCCCGGTCCTCTCGTTCCTATACCGCCGCCCTGCCTTGAAAGTGCTTTTCCAAACCCGGAAAGCCTGGCAGATCTGTACCTCAGCTGCGCCAGCTCTACCTGGATCTTGCCTTCTGAGGTACGGGCTCTGCCCGCAAATATATCCAGGATCAGCGTCGTACGGTCTATAATTTTCACCTGCAGTTCATCTGCCAGGTTATTGTACTGAGCAGGAGTAAGTTCATCGTCGCATACGACGCATGTCACGCCGTCCATCTCTATCATTGCCGAAATCTCAGCTATCTTGCCTTTTCCGACATATGTCCCCGGATGTTTTGTCTCTCTGCCCTGAACGACGCGTCCTACACAGATTCCTCCGGCAGTACGCACGAGCTCGGCAAGTTCGTCGAGAGATTCCTCGCATTCTGCCTCACTGCCTTCCCGCACGGCTACGAGCAATACCTTTTCCTGTTCTTTCCTGTTCTCTATCAACTCAGCCATATATCAGACCTGCCACACATCCCTCTGCGCTTATCTGGTGCTTAAGAACTCATTTTCTCTCATTCCGGCCTCATCTGTGGGATATTTCTGTACAAATGCAGCCGCCTGCGCCTTCGCGGAATTCCAGTCCTTCAAATGCTCATAGACAATAATACGGTTATACATGAGGCCGCGGTCTGCCTCAGCATCACCGAGAGCCAGTCCCGCCTCAATGTTCGAAAGAGCGGATTCATAGTTCTTCTCTTCCATATCACACATGGCCAGTCCGTTATATGCGGACGCAGCATTACTGCCGTTCAGAATATGTTCATTGAACATGGCCCTCGCATCCGCTGTAAGTCCCATGGAAAGATAAACTCTCCCCAGGAGCAGGATAGACTTGCCGTCACTCGGATCCTCATCCAGTGCGGATATCAGGTTCGTTTTGGACTCCTCATAATTCTGAAGATAATAATGAACGAGACCCTTGTTGTAATAATTTTTATCTGAATCGCTTACGATCTGCAGTGCCTTCTCAAGGAAGCTGCTTCCATCGCCTTTCTTATCATGAGAAGCATAGACTTCATAAATATTTATGAACAGATCATAATCATTACTCAGTGTCGCCGCGCGGTCAAAATCCTCAGAAGCCTCCGAGGTCTTTCCCATATCCATATACAGTTTTCCCCGCAGATACAGAACATCCGGATCAGCATCTCTCGCGATGATGCCGTCGTAAATTTCCATGGCCTTGTCGCCCTCTCCGTGATGCTGTCTGCAGTAGGCAAGATAGAGCTCGACATCTTTCGTATAATCCGCGCTCTGAGACTCCACATAGAGAAGTGCCTTTTCAAAGGAAATGCACGCATCCGCGTACATTCCCTGAGCAATCTGGCAGATTCCCATACCGCGGTATCCTTCTGAGACATAACGGCCGGTCTCCACGACCTGAGCGTATATATCCTCCGCTTCCTCGTATTCTTCCGCCTCAAGCTTTTTTCCGGCTTCGGCGATCAGACCGGCCGATGATCCGCAGCCTGAAAGAAGGAACATACCCGCAAGCAGTAAAATCAATACTTTCTTCAATATCATCCTCCGATATCAGTCAGTCGCAAGTCCTTCCTTATAGATCACTCTGACGACCTTATCCACCATCTCATGGCATATCGAATTCGATCCGGCTTCCACCATTACGCGGATGAGCGGTTCCGTTCCGCTTTCACGGACCAGGATACGCCCATTTGTCCCAAGTTCTGCCGCAACTTCACTGACAGCAGCCTGAACAGCAGGATTCGCCTGAGCTTCCGCCTTATCGTAGACCCGGACATTTTTAAGGACCTGCGGATAGACTTTCATTTCAGACGCAAGTGTGGAAAGCGGAAGTTTCCTGTCAAGCATTGTCTGCATGACCATCAGAGAAGTGAGGATGCCGTCACCGGTCGTCGCGTATTTGCTGAAAATAATATGACCGGACTGCTCTCCGCCGATCCGATACCCGTTGGCAAGCATATTCTCCGCGACATACTTGTCACCTACAGCTGTCTGTACATAACTTATGCCTTCCCTGTCCAGAGCCTTATAGAGTCCCAGATTGGACATGACAGTCGTAACGACCATGTTATCTTTCAGCTTGCCGTTCTCTTTCATGAACTTGCCGCAGACATACATAATATGATCGCCATTGATGATATTGCCCTGGTCATCGATGCACAGGCATCTGTCGGCATCACCGTCATATGCAAAGCCTACATCAAGGCCGTTATCCATGACGAAATTCTGCAGCGCTTCAATATGGGTAGAGCCGCATCCTCTGTTTATGTTCACTCCGTCCGGTGCATTGCCCATAACATAGGTCTTGGCACCGAGCGCATCGAATACGCTCTTGGCAATTGAAGACGCGCTTCCGTTCGCACAGTCGAGACCGACTCTCTTGGATTTAAAGCTGCGTGTTGGGATAGAGATCAGATAACCGATATAGCGGTTTCTTCCTGCGGAAAAATCAATGGTACGACCGATACCTGCCCGGACCGCATACGGTATTTCTCCGATCTCGCCGTCAATATACGCTTCTATTTTCTCCTCGATCTCAGCCTCGATCTTCTGACCGTTCGAGCGCATGATCTTGATCCCGTTATCATAGAAAGGATTATGACTTGCGGAAATCATAATACCGCAGTCCATATTTTCTGTCCGAACGACATAAGAAACAGATGGGGTCGTTGTGACATGAAGCAGGTAAACATCCGCGCCCGAAGAAGTAAGACCGGCTGAAAGAGCATCCTCCAGCATGTAGCTGCTCCTTCTGGTATCTTTTCCGATCGCGATATGAGCCTTTCCATCCTCATGGAGCTGCCCGTAATACCATCCCAGATAACGTCCGACCTTAAAAGCTTTTTCCGCCGTAAGCGTCTTGTTGGCCTCACCTCTGAATCCGTCTGTACCAAAATATTTTCCCATAATACTTTTCCTCCTCGACCCGGACAAAAAGACCCGGCTCTTTATTTTCAAGTCTTCTTCAAGAGAGCAGGATCTGCATACACCTTAATGACGAAGACCTGTTACACCTTACTGAGTGCTCTCTTTCCTTTTAGCGGTGTCTTTACTGAATGACCGCTCAGGAAAACAAAGGCGACTCATAAATTCCCGCCTCTACCAGTTTCGCGAACGATTCTTTTACGTAATCCTTATCTTCCCTGTAGGTCACGCCAAACCACTGATCGTTCGACTTTAATACTTTAACAACTGCTTTTCCTTCATTCAGCATGCCGTCAACAATAATGGGAAGCAGGTATTCCGCTTTCAGTTCATTGCCTTCGATCGATTTCAGGAAAACAGGAAATCCCTCTTTCAGGTTGTCAACAAATTTTTCGCTAAATCCCCACATATTCATCGAAACAAGACTGTCCGGATTGACTTCAATGAGACCCTGCTCCGTCTCGACTGCGGCGCCGTCTCCGTTCCTGACAATGTTCTTTGTTTCATCGATTCCGATAAGGTCCCCATTCTCGTCCTGACGGCAGATCCCTCTGGTCACGCCTCCGTTATCAGACAGCGTATTCCTGAGAACAAATCCTGCCATATAGATTTTCTCAGGACCGTCAGATGGATCATCCTCTGCTGTGAGGACTTCATGGAGAAGTTTAAATCCCTCTTTTCCATAATAGTCATCCGCGTTAATGACCGCAAACGGCTCATGGATGACATCCTTGGCACTCAGAACAGCCTGCCCTGTTCCCCATGGCTTCTTTCTTCCCTCAGGAACGGAAAATCCTTCCGGAAGATCGTCTATCTCCTGATAGGCATACTCCACCTCGACGACTTTACTGATCCGGTCCCCGATGATCCTGCGAAAATCTTCGTCCAGGTCCCGTCGTATGATGAAAACAACTTTATCGAACCCTGCTTCTATGGCATCGTAAATAGAATAGTCCATAATAATCTCTCCGTTCGGACCTACCGGCTCAAGCTGCTTGATTCCTCCTCCGAACCTGCTTCCGATACCGGCCGCAAGAATAACAAGCGCAGATTTTTTCATGATCATTCTCCTTCATTTTCAGATGCTAATCTTCCTGCCTGATCATATGCGATCAGGCTGTCAATAATTTCATTCAAGTCACCGTTTAGAATGCTGTCTATCTTATGAAGCGTAAGATGGATCCTGTGATCCGTCACACGCCCCTGTCCGAAATTATAGGTACGGATCTTTTCCGAGCGATCACCCGTACCGACCTGACTTCTGCGCAGATCCGCCCGTTTTTCATGCTCTTCGCGCTGCTTCAGATCATACAGTCTGGCGCGCAGGACTTTCATCGCCTTGGCGCGGTTCTTCAGCTGAGACTTTTCATCCTGGCAGGAAATGACGATTCCTGTCGGTATATGCGTGAGCCTTACCGCGGAATCTGTCGTATTGACACACTGTCCGCCGTTCCCGGTAGCCCGGAATACATCGATCCGGCAGTCCTTCGGGTCTATTTCAACATCGATTTCCTCCGCTTCCGGCAGCACAGCCACCGTAACCGTCGAAGTGTGAATGCGACCGCCGCTCTCAGTCTCCGGAACGCGCTGGACCCGGTGTGTTCCGCTCTCATACTTGAGCCGCTCGAACGCGCCGGTTCCGTGGATCTGAAAAGTACACTCCTTGAATCCGCCCAGTCCGTTCTCATTCAGGGAAATCATTTCCGTTTTCCAGCCAAGGCTATCGGCATAACGCACATACATGCGATAAATCTCGGAGGCAAAAAGCGCAGCCTCATCTCCGCCGGCTCCTGCCCGGATCTCCACGATAACATCCCTGTCGTCATTGGGATCTTTCGGGAGGAGCAATATTCTCAACCTGTCATACAATTCAATTCGTTTTTTCTTCGCTGTGACCTGCTCCTCACGGAGCATCTCGCGCATCTCTTCATCCTCTTCCTCTTCGAGAAGGAATTCGCTGTCTTTTTCATCCTCCGAAGCCTTCAGATACTCCCTGTAGCAATCCGCGATCGGAGCGATCTGTGCCTGCTCCTTCATCAAAGCCGTCATCCTGGCTGTATTTTCCGCTGTTCCGGGCTGCGCAAGTTCGGCAAGGATTTCCTCCTGCCGTTTAAGTATACCATCTATCTTATCCAACATTTATTCTGTACATCCCACATATTGAAGTGATGTGTCCTTATTATTCCCGTCCGCATCTTCCTTACGGCAGGCCGATATCACACGGTCATATCCGGACAGATCTTTTACGCATCGAATCTCTTCATAATGATGCCCGGCAAGCATTTTCATCACCGCATCTGCCTGATCATGACCGATCTCAAGAATCAGTCGTCCGCCGTCTTTCAGGAAGGTTCCGGCTTCTTCCGCAATTCTTCTGTAGAAGAACAGTCCGTCATCTTTTCCGTCCAGCGCACTGAAAGGCTCGTACTTCTGTACCTCCGGATCCAGCTCACGGATATCAGGCGTTGGAATATAAGGTGGGTTCGAAGTGATTATATCATAAGTTCCTGTGATATTATCAAATAAATCACTCAAAATAAAGTCCGCGTCCAGTTGAAGGCGTGCTGCATTTGCGCGTGCGACCGACAGAGCTTCCTCCGATACGTCGGAACCGCATCCGAAGACCGAAGAGGCAGCTCCCCACATCTCTCCTGCCTCCGCCAGAAGAGTAAGAAGAATACACCCGCTCCCGGTACACAGATCCAGTATCCTCGAGTCCGGCCTCAGAAATGATATAGCTTCCTGAACAAGATTTTCCGTATCGAACCGGGGGATCAGGACCTTAGGTGAGACCAAAAATGAATATCCGAAAAAAGGAGCCGTTCCCGTAATATACTGTACCGGCTCCCTTGCTTTTCTTCTTGCCAACATCCGATAAAACTTCTCTTTTATGTCATCCGGGGCCTGTTCATTCATGCGGGATGCGTAGGAAGAAAGGTCGAATCCGGTCACAAAAAAGAGTAATTCTCTTGCGTCGGAACGCGGTTCCGGGCATCCTGAAGCCATGAGATCCATACAGGCTTCCGAATATAATTCATGGTACGTCATGAAGGATTCCCTCTTTTTCCTGCCATTCTTTCCAGTCAAATACCGCATTTACCGCAGAAATTGCCACCTCAGCCATTTCTTCGTCAGGCTCTCTCGTCACAAGACCCTGAAGAGCCAGGCCGGGCGCTGCAAGTGTGCAGACGATCGGATTGTCACTGGCCCCGGCAATACGCAGGAATTCGAAAGATATTCCTGCAATGATCGGGATCAGAAGCAGTCTCAGGCCGATTCTCAGAAGGGGGGACGTGATTCCGAAAAGTCCGAGAACAAGAAAAGCTATCACTGAAATTACAATAACGATCAGAAGGAAACTGGTCCCGCATCTCTTATGCCTGCGGGATGCTCTGAGTACATTTTCCACGTTCAGCTCCCAGCCGTTCTCAATACAGTTAATACACTTATGTTCCGCCCCGTGATAGGCGAAAACTCTCTGAATATCTTTCATACGGGATATGATGGTCATATAAATAAGAAAGATTGCAATTCTCAAAAACGCCTCCGCCAGAGAGACAATAATTTCCGAAGTACCCGCTCTTCGAAGCAATGAGGCAAGTAAATAGGGCAGAACAACGAAAAGACCGACTGAAAAACAGATCGATATAAATACGGTCACCGTCATCAGGATCTTCCAGGTCCTCTCTTCCTTCTCCGGATTCTCCTCTTTTCTGGCTGCTTCCTCCTCGTCCTCCACCGCATATTCCGCAGACCACATGAGCGCCCCGGTCCCTACGATCAGTGAATCGACAAACGCCACCATGCCGCGTATAATCGGTGTCTTTCGCACCCAGGGAGCGGACACAACACTTTTGAACGGTTCCGTTTTCATTTCAATGCTTTTGTCCGGCTTTCTGACGGCGACAGAATACGTGTCGCCGTTCCTCATCATAATGCCTTCCATGACAGCCTGCCCGCCGATATTTGATGATTTCTGCAAACGCTGATTCCTCCAATACGAAAAAAAGACGGCGCCACAGCCCCGTCTCCAGTCCAAATCTCTGATTATTTGTTCAAATTGTACTTTCTGTTGAAACGCTCGATACGTCCACGAGCCTTTGCAGCCTTCTGCTGGCCTGTGTAGAACGGATGGCACTTGGAACAAATTTCCACGTGGATATCTTTTCTAGTGGAGCCAACAGTAAAGGTATTTCCGCAGTTGCAGGTAACTGTTGCCTGATAATAATTCGGATGGATTCCTTCCTTCATTTCACTCACCTCTTTATAAATACATATTCTGAAATAATAATCGCCTTTAATATAAGACAGCGATAATGATTCTAACATACTTGCGAATTCTATGCAAGCTTTTTTCTTTTCTTTTCACACAAGCCTTTTATTCCTTGCCCCATTTTGCAAGGACCTGATTAACGACCTGCTCATTTGTCGGATACCTGGTGAACGCATTGAGAATGGATTCCACCGCATCCTCCGCCTTCAGGCCGTTCATGCGCCGTCTCATAAGGTCCACTGCGCGCAGTTCTCTCGGAGTCAGCAGAAGGTCCTCCCTGCGCGTTCCTGATTTGACGATATCAATAGCCGGGAATACCCTCTTCTCCTGAAGTTTTCTGTCGAGGATCAGTTCCATATTGCCGGTCCCCTTAAATTCCTCATAGACTACATCATCCATCTTACTTCCCGTATCGACCAGGGCCGTCGCGAGAATGGTGAGACTTCCGCCCTCCCGCATATTTCTAGCGGCGCCGAAAAATCTTTTGGGCATGTAAAGTGCTGTGGGATCGAGACCGCCTGAAAGTGTTCTTCCGCTGGGCGGAACGGTCAGATTATAAGCTCTCGCCAGTCTTGTGATAGAATCCAACAGGATCACTACATCCTGCCTGTGCTCGACAAGACGCTTTGCTCTCTCAATGACCATCTCGGAGACTCTCTTATGATGCTCCGGCAATTCGTCAAATGTCGAGTAAATGATCTCAACATTCTTGCCGAAAACAGATTCTTTCATATCCGTCACTTCTTCAGGACGCTCATCGATAAGAAGTATGATCAGATATGCCTCCGGATTTCCGGCCAGGACAGACTGTGCGATATCTTTCAGGAGCGTTGTCTTTCCGGCCTTCGGCGGAGCAACGATCATTCCGCGCTGGCCTTTTCCGATCGGAGATATCAGGTCCACAATTCTTGTCGCCCGCGACCCATCCTCACGCTCAAGCCGGATCCTCTCATTCGGAAAGATCGGTGTCATGTTCTCAAATAAAAATCTTCTTCTGGCATTATCAGCCGGAAAATCATTGACTGTGCTCACGTAGAGCAAAGCCCCGTATTTTTCTCCCTGTGCCTTGTCGCGCTTATTTCCGCAGATCATATCGCCTGTTTTCAGGTTAAATCGTCTGATCTGTGACGGAGAAACATAGACGTCATCTTCACCCGGAAGGAAGTTCGCGCTGCGCAGAAAACCAAAGCCGTCCTGCATGACTTCCAGAATACCCCTGACCTGCCTGCCAGTGTCACCGGGAATACCCGGGATCTTCGGTCTGCCGCCATCCTCATTAAAATTCTTTTTATGATATTCCTGATCCGATGCGCTGTCTTTTTCCCGGTTATTCAACGGTTCATCTTCCGGGTCCGCGTCAAATCCGGCATCTGTCTGCGGGGAGGAAACAGCCTGTTCATTCTGCACGAGTGAATCATCAGTATCCTCCGCTTCCGGGATCGGTATATCAACAAGCTCTTTATCTTCTGTTTCTGCCTTCTCATCGGCACCGCTTTCAGCCTCGTCGAGTTTTAGCATAGCCTCTATGAGCTGAGCTTTTTTCAATGAATAATATGAGCTGACGCCCCGGGATTTTGCAAGTTCACGCAAAACCTTAAGATTGAGCGTCTCATACTTTTCTTTCGTCATTCCATTTGCCATAAATTTTTCCTTTTATGTGTATTTTTTCCAGCTTCCCGGTGCAAAAAGAAGCAGCATCGGGAAAATCTCAAGTCTTCCCGCAAGCATATCAAAAATAAGAATACATTTCGAAAAACCTGAATAGAACGAAAAGTTTTGTGTCGGGCCTACCAGAGCAAGTCCGGGGCCGATATTGTTAAGTGTCGCCGATACGGCAGTGAAATTCGTTGTGAAATCATGATTATCCACAGAGACCAGCAGGACAGAAAGAATCATGATCAGGAAATAGATCGCGATAAATACATTGGTATTCCTGACTGTCTCATGAGCGACAGGTACTCCGTCAAACTGAATTTTCTTAATATATCTCGGATGAATGATACTTGTCAGTTCCTTCTTCATGCCCTTGACCAGAATGACGACTCGCGATACTTTCATACCGCCGCCGGTCGATCCGGCACAGGCTCCTACGATCATCAGGATCAGAAGAATGCCCTTGCTGAACTCAGGCCACTTGTCGAAATCACATGTCGCGTAACCGGTCGTCGTGATGATCGTACCTACCTGGAAAGCCGAATGGCGAAGGGTCTCCTCCAACGTCGGATACATCCCCCGTATATTGAAGGCAATGAGCGTGATCGATGCAAGGATGATCAAAAGATAGGCTCTGACTTCGGACATTCCGACCGCCATGCGGAACTTTTTCGCCAGGATATAAAAATAGAACTGGAAGTTTATACCACACGCTATCATGAAAAAGGTCGTGATGTTCTGCAGGACAGGGGCATACTCCATATAACCCGCGTTCTTTACTGAAAATCCTCCGGTCCCGACCGTACCGAAAGTATGACAGGCCGCCTCGAAAAGAGGCATCCCGAACAGCCACAGAAGAAGAAGCTCCGTAACCGTAATTGCAAGATAAATACCGTAAAGAATGAACGCGCTGTCACGGATCTTCGGGACGAACTTGCCGACGACCGGTCCGGGGCTTTCCGCCTTCATAAGGTTAAATGTAGATCCTCCCAGGAGCGGAACGACAGCCAGCATAAATACAAAGATTCCCATGCCGCCTACCCAGTGCGTAAAGCTGCGCCAGATCAATGAACAGTGATTCAGGGATTCGGCTGCCGGCAGAATAGATGCCCCCGTTGTCGTAAATCCGGAGACTGTTTCAAATACAGCATCAAGATAATTGGGGATATCCCCGCACATGGTAAAAGGAATGGCACCGATCAGTGACATGACCAGCCAGGCGAGGGCTACGACTACAAATCCCTCCCGTGCGTAGACCTTGGTGCTGCGGGGTTTTTTCAACGTCAGCACTACGCTGAGCAGAAATGCAATGACAGCAGTCGCTACATAGCACCATCCGGCGTGCTCCCTGTAAATCAAAGCCGTAAGACACGGGAGGAGCATAAGCACACTTTCAATCCTCAGGATCCATCCCAGAATATATATGACAATACCGTAATTCATATTTCCGATTCTTCTTTCTAAGATCAGCTTTCAAGAATATCATCCAGATTAGTGATCTTGTGTTTCTGCAGGGCGACAAGAACAACTGTGTCACCGACCTGCATATAGTCCGAACCCGATGGAGTAAAGAGATGACCTCCGCGGAATATTTTGGCTATCAGTATATTTTTCTTTAACCGCAGTTTCAGGAGCGGCACATCACATGCCCTGCATTTTTCGCCGATATGGAATTCCATGGCTTCGGCATTGGAATCCGGAAGTTTGTAGAGATTTTCCATTTCACTTCCCACAGAAGCCTGCATGGCGCGGACGAACTGCAGAATGTAATCTGCTGTGATCTCCTTGGGATTCACAATGGAACCGAGATTCAGACCCGCGATGACGTTGTCGAAGGAGATTTTTGTTATTTTCGTCACCAGCTTGACATTCGATTTGGAAACATTCTTTGCGAAAAGCCCCATCATAATATTCTGCTCGTCAAGCCCGGTAAGAGCTGTAAAGCCCTCTACCTCCTCAATTCCTTCCTCAAGAAGGAGGTCCTCATCTATACCATCCCCATGGATGATCTCTGCCCTCGGAAGGAGATCGGAAAGCTCTTCACATCTTTCTCTGTCCCGCTCGATGATCTTGACATTTATGCCATCGGCGATCAGACTTTTAGAAAGATAATAGGTGACCTTACCGCCACCGACGATCATTACATTGTGGACGCGGTTCGTCTCGATTCCGATCTTTCCGAAGAACTCCTGAGCCTGCCCCTGTCCGGTGACCACAGAAAGAATATCGCCTGCCTGCAGTACGAAATCACCGGATGGTATCGTGACCTCATCTCCGCGGCGTACCATAACGACAAGTACATCGGTATGCAATCTGGAATGGATATAGGTAAGCGGTTTTCCGACAAGCTTACTTTTTTCCGGAAGATGGAACGTGAGCAGTTCAATACGTCCTTTTGCAAATGTCTCGATATTGATAGCGGACGGGAACCGGAAGACGCGTGCGATTTCGGCAGCCGCAGCCATCTCCGGATTAATGACCATTGCAAGCCCGAATCCTTTTCTAAAGAACTCGACCTCACTGTTATAGACGGGATTTCTAACTCTGGCGATTGCTTTCAGATTTCCTGTCTTGCGCCCGATCAGGCAGCAGAGAAGGTTCTTCTCATCAGAATCCGTGACGGCAATCAATATATCGGCTGTCTCTACGCCTGCCTCCTTCAGATCATTGTAACTGGAAGCATCACCCTCCAGCGCAAGCACATCATAACCCGAGGACATCGCTCGCAGCTTGTTGGAATCCTTGTCAAGAACGGTGATGTCATGTCCTTCACTGCAGAGCTGCTTGGCCAGTGTTCCACCGACCTTACCACAGCCAACAATTATAATTTTCATAGGAAATTCTCCTGTAGGTGTGAAAAAGGATGCGGCCGAAGGGAGTCGAACCCTCACGCCGAAAGACACAGGAACCTAAATCCTGCACGTCTGCCAATTCCGTCACGGCCGCACGGCACCTTAGATAAGATTGAAAGTTTATATGTTACAAAGTCAGGGCTGAGATTCCTGAAATATAGACAAAGTCAGTATATCACACCGTTTTCCGGGAAACAAGTAAGTCACCTGACAAATCAATGCCTCTTCCTGAGTACTCCGATTATCTTCTTTCCGTTGCGCATCACAAGGCACAGAACCCCGCATCCGTATAGCACGATCAAGATCCATCGTACTGCATTGACCGTATATAATCTGTTCATAATACCGGATATCAGAAGGATCATCACCAGAATTACAATAATGTACCTGATATCGTAGACAAAATCCAGCTTCATGCGCCTCACCATGATGTAATGGAGTATAAAAAGAATTACATATCCTGCCAATGTCGTATATGCGGCAATTACATACCCATATTCGGGATTCATAGGGATAAAAATAAAATTCAGAATAATATTGGCAGCTGTCGCGATCATAGTAGCCACCGCCACACCGACAGTTTTTTTCCTGAAAAACTCGATATTCACATACATCGTATAGATGAATTGGAATACACAACTCGTCACCAGAGGAGGCAGACAGTAAACAGCTCCCCTGTACGATCTTCCGCCGAGCACGAGAATGATCTCCGGTACGAGCATAAGAATACCTACAGCAATCAAAGCAAATACAGCTATATATATTTTGGATGTTTTTCTGATCTGATCGTAATTCTCCTGCTGAAGACTGTCCAGAAGCCATGGCGCCCATGCCTTATTCATGGAATCGAACAGAATCGTTGTAATATGGTAAGCGCTGTAAGCAACACTGTATATCGCAGTATACTCTTCCCCGCAAAGCCTGGTCACGATCAGCTTATCTGATGAGCTGAGAAGATAAAGAGAAAGAACATGCGGTACCAGGGGAAGGCAGATCACGCAGGCATATTTCCAGTAATCCATCTTGATCCGTCTGCCCTTCAAAACCATACTGACATAGATCACTGCTCCCATGACGATATAGGGCAGGTAATAGCCAAACGCTCTGCCGGAAAATTTGTCTTCCCATGTCATGACGAAGAAAACGGACAGGACGGTGGACGTCACGATGGCAATACCTGTGATCAGAACAAAAAGCTTGTATTTGTAAAAGGCTCTGTGCCTTGTAATAAGCATCTGATAAGCAGGAGCGACCAGGAAATAGGCGAACATGAGATGAATATATTTCATCTCAACACGAAACAGGCTGCAAAAAAAATCCGGGAACAGCAGAACGATTCCATACCAGATCAGCGTAGATATCGTGGAAAAGGACAGAATCGACCAGATGTAGCAATCCATATCATTTCCATGTTCGAGTTTGGATCGAATCACAGACTGAGCCAGGTCAAAAGACACGACGACCAGCAAAATGCTTACCCACGAAGAGTAATTACTGAAGGCACCAAGCTCGCTTTTCGACATAAGTCGTGTAAAAACAGGTGTGGTAATAAATGCCATTCCCCGAAAAAGGAAATTACAGATCGTATACCATATACCTGCTTTAGCGACCACGGCAGAACCGGGAATGCTGTTCTTTTGTTTAACTGCTTCTTCACTCATTTATGTAAAGCTCCCATTTCAGGTCTCAAATTCGTTACCCCTTCTTTTTTCCGTTTTCTGATGCATCTGAAATATCCGATCCCTATACCGACCGCACCCCAGAAAGGCGTACTTGTCCAGAATGTCATGGACAGGAGCAGAGAACAGGCAGCGGCGAAGAACGGAAGAAACAGATGTGTCCATTCTTCATCTTCAGAAAAGAACAAAATCTTTATGGAATAATAAGCGAGGAACCCAAGTATGATCACTCCGGGGATTACGCCAAACTCAGCAAGGATTTCCAGAATGATGTTATGCGGATAGCCGGAATATACATATGGACTTATGACCGGACGCGTGCCGAAAGCCCCGGCTCCAAGGGGATTCTGCCGGATCATATCGAGAGCAGCCTTCCATATTTTAAATCTGTTGTTATCGTTGGTAACGGTACCGTTCAACATGGTATTCACAAATCTTGAAGACATGCCGAACGTGCTCATCACACGCTGGACCGCAGTAAGAATATGCCTGTACAGAGCCAGTATAAGAGCAGATGCGCAGATGGCCTCAACGAGCAGTCTCCCCTTATTGGATGATTTTAAAAAACTGCGTATAAAATACAGAATCAGAAAACCGGCGATGAAGACTATCGTTCCTCTCGATCCGCCGATCAGGATCATAACGAAAGATATTAAGGCTCCGGCGATGTCTGCTCCTCTTTTATATTTTAACGCATCGTTCATCCAGACAAGGCAGTACGGAAGAACCATATATCCAAATCCCACGCTATAAGACATTTTTGCATTATTCCGGACACCGACGCCGAGCCAGTAACCACGTGTATACGCCTGGAGAATCATCCAGCCGAAAAAAATGAACATGAACCATCCCGCATACCTGACACATCGCCTGATTTTTACCGGGTCATTCGGCAGCATCACAAAAAGAAGGGTAAAAACGCCTCTGTAAGGAATAAATATATCCTTTACCCCGTATCCATCCTTAATGTAATACTCATAATATTCAGGATGCAATAAATAAGTAAACGTAAAAAAACCGATAATGAAGAGAATAATACCAAGGAATGTATAATTCATATATTTTCGCGGATTTATACAGATCAGCAGGAAGACCAGCATCAGCGGAATCCCGGTCCCTACAAGAAGCGAGAACCGGTCCTGGTCTGTAATTGCCACGAAAAATGCCTGGATCAGCATTGACATAAAATACAGCATGCAGGCATACTCGCAAATCTGTTCTTCCGAGATGATACCGTGTATGCCGGGCAGATATAAATGTGCCTTTGTTTTAAGCCGAATTTTCAAAATCCGTTCCCCCGTCAGATACGGCTGTATCAGAAGATCAGATCCGTTTTTTCCATGTACCCCAAAAACTCTTTCTTGATACCTTTGTGATAAATAATCTGCGGTCCGACCAGCTGAGACATTCCGTTGCCTTCGATCAGTACCCATCCGTTATCCGTGTGAGCCAGATCCCATCCTATATACTTCACATCAGAAACAGACGAAGCCATTTTTCTGCACATTTCAATGGCCTGATCCCAGTCCGGAAGCTGTACGTCCTTAAGCGCAGCTCCATGGTCGGGATGTGTATCATAGCATATATTTTGTTCATCATGCCCTGACGTGTCGGTCATCCCCGTCTCACGATCAATACCGACAAGAATTCCCCCGGCTCCGCCGTTATCGATAAAAGAACCCTCTCTTCCGACTTTCATAAAAGTATAAGGAACCTCGATTTTTTCCCGGGTCTTAATTGTGATGATCCTGACCGTATTGACACTGGACTCATTAAAGCGGGCCATCGCATCACTCTGTAAAACTTTTTCTTCCAGAATATGCGGGCCATGAGACACGATATCTTCAAAAACACTTTCTGCAGTAAGATTTTCTCTCGAGAGATCGGTCAGTTCAACACTTCTTCCCATTCCCTCAAAAACATTTTTTCTGACGAATACAGGGTGTTTCTCAACAAAATCGCGATATTTCTCAAAATCTGCCCTGCCCGTAATATAAACGGCATCTCTTTTATAATAATCCTGAAATCGATCATACGTGAGACCCTTATTATTAAACAGTCTTGAGCCGGCAAGATCATTCATACGATACACATAGTAATATCTTTCCGTATCGGAAATGAACTGCCTCCTTCCCTCGGAGTCCCTGCTTTCCAGATCAAAAAAGAGGTACTCGTCCGGTTGGAATCCATAGGCAAATCTGGAGAAAAGCATATCCAGCATCAGTCTTTTTCTGCGTCTGTCACTCAGCTCTTCAGGCCAGCCGGCCAGCACCTTCCCCGCATTCTTCTCGCACTTTTTGAAATGCTTCGGAAAACGGATGCGTGCCACATTGACCGCCTTTCTCATAAGAGACGGATTTCCCAAAGCTTCGTCAGCTTCTTTTTCCGACATAAGCGTAGACATTGTACGCAGCCCTCTGGCACGTGAGAGAGCCGCCCTGATCTTTCTGTCAGAAGGATATTTGCTCCTTATAATATCAATTATCTGGTTCTTATTCATGAATATCTCCGTCTCAGATAATAAGATCCATGTTTTTCATAATTCTGTCAAACACAGGTCTCATGCCTTCGCCAATGATCATCTGCTTTGCAATGACATTGGGGTTTTCATTTCCCTCTACGATGACCCAGCCGTTTTGAGTATGTGCAAAATCCCACCCGATGAACTTCGTGAGCGGTACGGATTCGGCGGCTTCATTGATCAGACGCTTAAGATCGTCCCACTCGGGCATTTTATATCCCCGGAACACTGTTCCGGATGCCGGATGGCATGTATAAACTCCGCCGATCTCATCATAGCCGTCGGATACAACGGTCCCGG
>CAMNDN010000034.1:0-23685 GCA_946535445.1 uncultured Lachnospiraceae bacterium | reverse complement strand
AATTATTTCTGAATCCTTTCCAGAATTCCGTGATCGGATTCAGATCATCATGACCCCTCATGGACTTCAGATGTACGTGATAGAGAGCCGCGAAGGCAGGTCCGATCGTAATGACCGGCAGACTGAAGATCATGAACATAAGATTGGATCCGATTATGAGCCAGCATTTCTGCATTATTCTGCCGAAAGCACTGTCGTTATCCAGAAAAGCATATATCCTTTTTTTCATATTCTTCCTCACTGTCCTTTTACTTTATGATGAGATATATTCGAGAAATCTCAGGACCTCCTGAACATTCTCCGTATATGCTCCGACACCCAGTACACAGTCTCCTGTGTAGATTCCGTACTCCGTGACGATCCTGCTGTCCGAGAGGTCGATTCCCACAGGCACCTCGTCTGTCGAATATTCCTCATTGATCGGCTTGCAGTAGACGAAGCGGTCGGCGTATTCGCTGAACTGAGCTTTCATATCCTCCGCGCTGAGGTTCTTCAATCTTCCGCTCGCACCGACAGCCTCTATGTTCTCCGCGCCGGCGATGACGACATCGAGATCTCCCGCTTCCGCCATGGCGACAAAAGCCTGAAAATAGTTGTTGTTAGTCCCGCCGGCTATCGCCGCGTTAAAGTAACAGTTGGCGTTGAACACAACATTTTTCTCGTGCAGGTCATACCCTGCGTGATCGGAAAAATCTGTTTTCAGTCGTTCCACACCCGCGTCGGATCCGAGAACATTGACAAATGTCACATAAATCCAGTTATCCCTAACACTAAATAAAACATGTGAGAGAAAATATATACCGAATGCGATGCCAAAGAACACTGCCCCGATATGAAGCCAGTAGTAAGAGAAAATGTACTCCAGTTTCTCCTTTCGCTCCATGCCTTCCGTCGCTTTCTTTATTTCCCGGATAACATTTCCTGTGTGTTTCTTTTTCACGATCTTCCCCTTCAGTCTGTATGGATTTCCTTGCACTCTGTATGTTCCTCTCTGCCGAAAAGCTTCCGTTGAGAGAAAAAATGAGCATTTCGCAGGCAGCCCCACTCAATGCTCATTCATTTTTTATTTCCGATAATGTTTACAGCTTGCCGCCCGATGTTGCAATTCCTTCTACGAACTGTTTCTGGAAAATAACGTAGATAACGACCATAGGCAGAACTGCGAGTGTAGCTGCAGCCATCATAGCCGGGTAATCACTGCCGTACTGTCCCTGCATCTTGGCAAGACCGGCGGAAAGTGTTGTTGTCGCCGCATTCGTGCAGACGATCATCGGCCACATAAGATCCTTGAAAGCAAAGACTGCTGTGAAGATGCCCAGAGAGACCATGGAGCTCTTGGTCAGAGGCATCATGATTCTTAAGAATCGCTGGCCGATATTGCACCCGTCGATCATGGCAGCCTCCTCAAGGTCTTTCGGAAGTCCTTCGAAACCGGTCTTCAACAGATAGGTACCGAATGCTGTTACAAGACCCGGAAAGACAAGACCGAACTGTGTATTCAGCATACCCATCTTGGAAACCATCAGATACTGCGGGATAATAAAAATCTGTGCCGGGATCATCATCTGAATAAGGACCAGTGAGAAGAGGATTCTCTTGCCCGGGAAAGTCAGACGACCGAAAGCGTAACCTGCCATTGTAGCTGTGAGGACCGCGCATACAACACGCCAGAAAATCATGAGCAGTGTGTTCTTATATAAGATAAGGAAATTATAACTCTTCCATACCGTTCCGAAATTCTCCCAGTGCCAGCCCTTATGCGGCAGGATAAAGAATGGAGAAACGGAGATCGCTTCCTGATTCGTCTTTAAAGCTGTCAGGATCATCCATGCGAACGGAACGATCATGATGAAGGACATGATGATCAGAATCACGTGAATGAGAATCATAGTTCTTCTCTGTTTTGCTGCGTAACCTTCCACTTATCTGTCCTCCTTTCCTTAATTGTGATATACAAGGGTCTTCTCGGCTCTCTGCAGGATAGCCGTGATGATCATTATGAAAACAACAAGCACAATAACAAGTGTTGCTCCGTAGCCTTTGTCGCCATTTGTGAATGCGTACTGATAGAACAGATAGACGATAGACTGAACTTTCGGCAGAGCGACATTTGTCTTATCCATGACCATGAACATAAGGTCAAAGATCGTTAAAGCACCGATAATTCTTGTCTGAACAATAAAGAATGTCGTCGGAGAAAGCAGCGGAATCGTAATATTAAAGAATGCGCGTATACCTGTAGCACCATCGATGGATGCTGCCTCGTAGTAGTCTCCGGGAATCTCCTGAAGGCCGCCGATGAACAGGACCATGTTATATCCGATGATGGACCATACACCGATAATACCGATCGAAATCCAGGCAATCTTCGGATTGGATATCCACTCGATCCTGGTATGGAATATATTATTCAGAAGGCCGAACTGTGTGTTGTAAAGCCACTTCCATACCATGGCGACAGCTGCGGGTGCGCAGACCATCGGAAGGAAGAAGATGGTACGGTAGACAGAACGTCCCGCAATTTTCTTATTCAGAAGAACTGCGAGAAGCAGGGCGATCACAATGCCGAACGGCACTTCGATAATTGCGTATTTAATCGTGTTCCAGAGTGACTGCCAGGTCTCAGCTCTTGTCAGTACCTGCTGATAGTTGGCGAGGCCAACGAATTTATTGCCCCTTCCGAAATCACCGGTCTTGCAGAAAGACTGATAAATCGTATTGAAGAATGGGTAAAAATTTAGAACGATCAGACCGAGCATCGTGGGAAAGACGAAGAGATATGCCCATTTCGCCTCCCTCTTCTCAGCCACTGTCATTTTTTGCTTCATAAATCCCCCTTTCTGATAGAATACAGAAGCCGGACTGCAGGGTCCTCCTGCGAGCCCGGCTCCAATGTCAACTGTATGTAATTACCTGCACCCATAATGAGGATAGCGAAGCAATCCGACTACGGGTGTGCTGAGCAGTTAAGATTATTTTTTACCCCTGCCGCGGAACTCTGGTTACTCAGCTGCAATAGCATCTTCGATGATCTTCTGTGCATTATCGCAGGCTGTGGCCATTACTGCCGGATCGGACGGATTGAGCCATGCATCAAGGAATCCGCCGTTCTGCTGAAGTGCATCTTCCCAGACAGTCGTATTTCTTGTATACGGACGGAAGAACAGATCTCCTTCTTCCTCGGCACGTGTGAATGCGGAAACATCCATGCCCTCAAATGCGTTTGCGAAATCCTCAGATACACCCTTCATACCGCCCATGGTAACGCCGAGAGAAGCCTGCTCTTTCTGCGCTTTCTCGGAGCAGAAATAAGAAATCAGACTGTAAGCAGCATCCGGATTGGCTGTGTTGGCAGCTGCTGCCCAGCCAAGTCCATTGTATGCAGAGTAACGTTCACCTTTATCGCAGGTGCCGTTGCCGTTCACGTCAGCATACGGAAGCATAGCCCATGCATAATCGTCATGATGTTCAGCTTTATAGAATGTGTTGATCATCCAGGATCCCTGTGTGATCATGGCTGCAAGACCGGAATTGAACAGAGAGTCTGTACCTGTCTCTGCAACAACGGTCTGCGGTGCAGCGACCTCAAGAATCTGACGCATCATTTCCATGCCGGCTTTTGCTTCATCGGAGCCGATCGTCGTTCCCTTATGGTCATCTGTGATGACCTGTCCGCCGTAATCATAAATGATGTTGTACCAGCCGTCCTGGTTGTTGGAAGTGTTGATCGCGTAGCCGTAAACGCCGTCAGCCTTGCCTGCCTCGGAAATCTTGGCAGCCGCATCGCGGACATCTTCCCATGTCCAGTCATCTGTCGGATATTCTACGCCGTACTTATCAAAGATTGCCTTATTGTAAAGGAGTGCGATCGTATCGTGATCTTTTGGAAGTGCATACTGTGAACCGTTGTCATCGCGGTTGTAGAGGTCGACAATACCTTCATAGTAGTTGGAAAGGTCGATTGCATCGTCATTTGCGATATAATCATCGAGATTCAGAAGAAGGTCATTTTCCATATACATCTGAGCTGTATTGGAATGCATCCAGAATACGTCGGGCATCTGTCCGCCGGAGGCGCCTGCCTCAAGGAGTGTCCAGTAGTTATCCCAGTCAACAACATTGATCTTGACCTTTACACCGGATTCTTCCGTCCATTCGTCTGCGATCTTCTGCAGACCTTCCAGCTGATTGTTATCCCAGATGTTGACCTGAAGTTCGCCTGATCCGGATGCACCGGAACCTGATGCAGCCGTATCAGAAGAAGATGATGAGCCGCCACCGCAGGCTGCCAGTGAGAGCACCATTGCAGTGGTAAGTGTAGCCGCTAAAAGCTTTCTTTTCATAGTTACCTCCCTGTATAAGATATATTTGTGCAACTATACTAATTTTATTTGCAAATGCTTCAGCGACGTTAGACACATTTGTTACTAAAAGCTGTCAAAATGTCAGCATAATCAGTCACTTTCCTTTAATTCATACTTAATCAAGAAGCGATTTTCTGGAATTTTCCACTGTTCGCTGTCTGTATTTCGACGGTGACACACCGTGCATCTTTTTAAAAGCCTTCGTGAAGACGACCGGATCACCGTAACCATTCGAAGTCGCAATGACTTCTACCGAATAATTGGTCGTGTTCAGCAGCTCGGCCGCCCTTGTCAGTCTCAGATTGCTGAGATATTCCTGCGGAGACATATTCATCTCCGATTTAAAAAGGGAGTACAGATACCCTCTGTTTATGTTCACATAATCCGCGACATCCTTTACGTGTATCTGACGAGCATAATTATTCTGAATGAACTCGATCGCCTTGCGAACATACTCATTTCCCTTTACTGTTCCCGGCATTCCTATTGCAATGCCCGACATGAGAGAGGAGAACAATTTGAACAGAAGAGACTCGATCATCAGTTCATCAGCATCATTTGCCCGGTTGTATTTCAGCATATCGAATACAATGTCACGCATCTCAGTCCCGTTCTCGCATCGAAAAGTCAGATGTGAGTGGCCGAGACCCATTTTAGAAAGAATGTCCTCTGCGAGTGTTCCGTCAAATCCGATCCAGAAATACGTCCAGGGTTCTCTGGCATCAGCCTGATAAAATGTCTGTTTCCCGGGTTCTATGATAAATCCTTCCCCGGCTGACAGCTGATATGTACTGCTCTCAATGTTGAAAATTCCTTTTCCGTCCATGACAAAGTGAATCAGGTAATTCGGTCTTACAGCCGGACCAAAGCTATGAAGAGGCGCACAGGCCTCATATCCGCAATAGCAGAAATAAAGGTCATTGAATTTCCGCTCAAAGGGTTTATATAAAAACTTTTCATTTGCCATGTTCGCTCCTTCTTTACGCAGCCACTTGAATTAGAATAATCATTTCAGGAAATGCTTCATTTCCGGCATATATGCGCACTTTCCCGCACTCCTTCGTTCATTCTCAAGTTTATCGTCTGAGCCGGTAAAAAAGCAGTCTTTTTAGTAATAATATCTTGTCTAAATGTTTGTATTTATAATTCCTGTATCGTGCAAGTTTATTTTTTCGAGGCTAATCTGTCAATATGTCTGTATATTACATCATGATACAATTGCTTTTTCACAGTAAAGCAGTAAAGAATCAGAGACAGTAAGACGGGGATAATTATGAAACAGACTTGTCGCAGAAGCTTCTGCATTGACGCGGAACTGCCTCTTATTCAAAAATAATGCTTTCCTATTCTGTTTTCATGTGTTATAATAGCGTTCGTGAAAACAAGGGGGCATAGCTCAGTTGGGAGAGCGCCTGAATGGCATTCAGGAGGTCATGGGTTCAAGTCCCACTGTCTCCAGAACAAAACCGCCGCATCAGTAATGATGCGGCGGTTTTTTCTTTAATCAAGAACGCCCCGGCGATCTTGCCGCGCCGCGAAGAGTGCGAAGCACCTTCCCATTTGCGCGTCAGAGATTAAATTCATTCGTTCTGAATCAGAAAAGCACCGGTGTATGTTCCGGTACAAAAAAGCGAAAATCCTCCGGCATTTCCGCGCTCAGCACTATCTTTTTTTCAAGAAAAGGCTGATAAAAACTGACCCTGGCAGCATGCAGCGCAGCCCGTTCCAGTCTCCTGCCCCCTTCCGCACTGTTCTGATATACATAATCCGGATTATAAATCGGATCCCCGAGAAGAGGATGTCCGATGTGATTCATATGGACCCGGATCTGATGGGTCCGTCCGGTCGCGATGCGTACGTCAAGAAGCGCATAGTCCTCATACTGGCGAATCACCTCATACATAGTGAGCGCATAATCTCCGCCCTCCCGGGCAACACGCTTCTTGGCGCCCTCGAACTCTCTCTCGATCGGAACCTCTATTTTTCCGGAGCTGTGCTCAAATCTCCCGGCCGCCAGTGCATAATAGGTCTTCGTATGAATCCCCTTCCCGGCCTGTTCGGTCATATGCGCTGCCATCGTCCGGCTCTTCGCAAAAAGGATGAGCCCGGAGGTATCCTTATCCAGCCTTCCGACAGTCCGAATTTCATGAGGCTCA
Organism: uncultured Lachnospiraceae bacterium; assembly: GCA_946535445.1. Taxonomy (GTDB): domain Bacteria; phylum Bacillota; class Clostridia; order Lachnospirales; family Lachnospiraceae; genus Chordicoccus. The sequence goes on along the minus strand of CAMNDN010000034.1, from coordinate 17,165 downwards.
TGCTTCATTTTAAAGTAATATGCAAGGTAGTTGGCAAGGGAATCACTGTAATGTCCGTGGGAGGGGTGCACGACCACCCCGGCCGGCTTGTTCAGGCATATGATATCCTCATCCTCATAGACCACCTCGATGGGATGCTTCTCCGGAACAATGTTCTCCGGCGGAAAATCCGTCAGGATGACCTGAAGAACATCCCCTTCATGCAGCCGTCTGTTGATATAGGAAACTTCCCCGTTGACGGTAATGCCGTTTGGCGTATCGTACTTCGCCCGGGCCACATCGTGATGGACCATCTTCCAGCGGTACAGGATAATGTCCCGGGCAGATCTCCCCTCGTCTTCTGCAGATGCCGTGAAGGTAAAAATACGGCGGGTAATTTCCGGCTGCATCTGTATATGATCTGTTTCAGTTTTTGTTCTCATGCTCTTATTATCTCAGTGCGGGAAAATCCGCACTTCTTAAGCGGCGGGTTATGACTGCAGGGATCCGGTCTTGTATCCTGTCAGATTCCCAGATGCTGCTTGAAATTGCCCATGACCTGATCCGCTTTGATCGTCCAGATAAAGGCGTTCTTATCCACGGCGCGGATGACCTGCCTGAATTTCTGCAATTCATAGCGGTTCATGATGATCATATGGACCTGGAAAGGTTTACGGCTGTGACCTCCTGTTGCCTGCCAGGTCGTAACGCCTCTTCCCATCTCGACGCTGATCTCATTGCTGAGGATAGGCACTTTCGATACGATAAACACTGCGACCTTGGTCGTCTGGTAATGTGTCCTGTCGATGACCATGGAAGATACGAACGAATATACTGCAGAGTAGGCAGCAACTTCGAACGTTCTCGTGACGGCGGCGTAGGTAAAGATACAGGCATTAATCGCCATGGACAGGGATCCGACGGACAGATCCGGCTTGCTCTTGACCGCAAGAAGACCCACAATGTCAAGACCGCCCGAAGAAGCTCCGTTCCGAAGAAGCAGACCGATTCCGAACCCGTTGAGCGCGCCGCCGAAGAGACAGTTCAGTGCCTGATCAGAAATAAGCTGGGTCGCGGGGCTCTTCAGGACAGTCATGAGAAAAGACTGGAGGGTAATGACGAAGACCGTGCGGATCATGAACATTTTTCCGAGGCTGCGAAGACCGAGCAGCATCAGGGGAACATTGAGACACCATACCAGAATACCGGTCGGATCCCCTTTAAAATGGATACCGACCGTATCCTGCAGAATGTTGCGTATGATCTGCGCAATACCGGTGAAGCCTCCGTTATAGAGTCCGGCCGGGGAGAGGAAGAACTTGTAGGCAATGGAGCAGCACAAAGCTCCGAATACGATCTGAATCATACGAATAATTCTATCCTTCTGGTCTTCCATTCTTAATACCTCCTTTATCTATGGGGCAATTCTTCTGATAAGATCTGCCATCCCGGACAGAGACAGATTGCTCCGGAGATCATACATGAAAATATGTTCCGCAGGCATTTTTTATGCTATACTACTAAGTTGTGCGCAGTCAGGAACGCCTTGGCGTTCTTGTCATTTTTGATTGTAACGCAACTGCAGCCACCCCATTCGCAGGCGCTTCGCGGGGAGCTGAACAGTTACATTTTAACATCAATAACTCTCTCGATAAAGGAGGTATCATATGAATTTCGTATTTATCTCACCTCACTTTCCTCATACCTACTGGAACTTCTGCGACCGTCTCAGGAGGAACGGAGTGAATGTTCTCGGTATCGGTGACGCTTCTTACGACTCACTTGAAGACTGCCTGAAAAACTCTCTGACTGAATATTACAAAGTGAACTCACTGGAAAACTATGACGAAGTTTTTCGCGCGGTCGCCTTCTTCTCCTTTAAATACGGAAAAATCGACTGGCTCGAGTCCAACAATGAGTACTGGCTCGAACAGGATGCCCGTCTCCGTTCTGATTTCAATATAACGACAGGCATAAAATATGACCACATTCAGGATTTCAAGCATAAATCCGGCATGAAGAAATTCTACGCCTTAGCCGGAGTTCCGTCCGCACGCTGTCACTTCGCCAGTGACCTCAAAGACGCGGAAAAGTTCATCGCTGAAACAGGATATCCGATCATCATTAAGCCGGATGTGGGCGTCGGCGCTTCCGACACTCACAAAATCAGCAATCACGACGAACTGGCGGCTTTCTTCGCCGAACCCAGAGACGTACAGTATCTGATGGAAGAATTCATCGACGGGGAGCTCTATTCCTATGACGCCATTACCAGTTCCTCTTTTGAACCGCTCTTCGAATCCATGACCAGCTGGCCGCCTTCCATTGCGGACATTGTCAACGATGAGCTCGAACTGGTCTACTATGTCGCCGGCGACGTCTACGAAGGTCTGAAGAAAGCAGGCCGCGCTACCGTCCGCGCTTTTCATGCAGACAGGCGTTTTGTCCATCTTGAATTCTTCCGCCTCAAGGCTGATAAGCCCGGAATAGGAAAGAAGGGGGATTTCGTCGGTCTCGAAGTCAACATGAGACCGGCAGGCGGCTATACGCCGGATATGATGAATTACGCCCACAGCCTCGACGTGTATCAGATCTGGGCCGATATGGTCACGACCGACAGCCGGATCTTCCCGAAATCCGAGAAGGAATATTTCTGTGTTTATGTCAGCCGCCGGGATAAGAATCATTATATCCATACACACGAAGAAATCCTGGCGCGCTACGGGGACCGCATGGTCATGTGCGAGCGCATTCCCGATATCCTTTCCGGCGCAATGGGAAACCAGATGTATACCGTGAAGCTGGACGATGAGGATGCGGCAAGAGCGTTTATCGCATTTGTACTGGATAAATAACCATCTGAAAGGAAACAGAACTTTGGTAGAAAACTATTATAAAGAGTACAGTTACAGTCTCGGCAGAGACATGGAATTCAAGACATACGGGACGAGCGGAAAGATCCTGATCGCCTTTCCGCCGCAGAACGGCCGTTTCTATGACTTTGAAAATTTTAAAATGACAGATCTGTGTGCTCCATGGGTAGACACAGGGAAAATCATGCTGGTATGTCCGGACGCTATTGACGAGGAGAGCTGGTCCGATGAGCACGGTGATCCGCACTACCGTCTCGTTCAGCAGGAACGCTGGTTCGCATATATAAATGATGAATTTCTCCCTTCCGTCCGCGCCAAAAACGGAAGCGAAGCTGCCATGGGCAGAGCTATGACTACCGGATGCAGTATGGGCGCGGTCCATGCGGCCAACTTCTTCTTCCGTCGTCCGGACCTTTATGACACTGTCATTGCCCTGAGCGGGGGATACAGTGCCTACATGTTTTTCCCGAACTGTGACGACCCGCTGGCATATGAAAACTCACCGGTGACATTTCTTCGCAACATGCCCTCAGATCACCCCTATATGGATCTCTACAGAAATTCCAGAATAATCATCTGCATCGGTCAGGGCCGCTGGGAGGATGAGCTCCGTGAAAGCACGCGGGAGCTGGATGCCGTTCTGCGTGAAAAAGGGATTCCTGCCTGGGTAGACTACTGGGGATTCGACTGCGACCATGACTGGCCCTGGTGGCGAAAGCAGCTTCCGTATTTTCTCGAGAATGTACTTGGAACACCCTGAGCCGGATACAGAAAGGGAAGATTATGCGGCTTGATAAATATCTCTCCGACATGAATGTCGGAACAAGAGCAGAAATAAAAAAGGCAGTCCGCTCCGGTCGTGTCACAGTCGACGGAGAGATTGCCGGAAATCCGGGCTTGTCTGTAAATGAGACAAGCTCCGTTTTCTATATGGGAAAAGAAATTCTATACGAGCTCTTCTCCTATTATATGCTGAACAAACCTTCAGGAGTGATCACTGCAACCGAGGACCGTTATCAGAAAACGGTCCTGGATCTTCTGCCTGATGACCGTCGAAAAGATCTGTCGCCGGTCGGACGTCTGGACAAAGATACCGAAGGTCTCCTTCTCATTACAAATGACGGGAATCTCAATCACCGGCTGCTTGCGCCAAGGCACCATGTGGACAAGCGCTATTACGCAAGGATACAGGGACAGGTCGATTCACGTGATGTACGGGCATTTGCCGATGGCATCCGTCTTGATGACGGTCTCTGCTGTATGCCGGCACACCTTGAGATTTTAAAAAGCGGTGAAACATCGGAAATCGAGGTCGTCATACAGGAAGGAAAGTTTCATCAGATCAAGCGGATGTTCGAAGCAGTGGGCAAAAAAGTCATCTATCTGAAAAGACTTTCCATGGGCAGTCTTGTGCTCGATCCGGCTCTGTCACCCGGGGAGTGGCGGCGTCTTACAGAAGACGAAATCAAAGCGCTTAAATCCGAGTAGCCCAAAGAGGACTGCTTAGGAATGAGAAACCTTTCTCACTTTCCAAGAAACGCTCTCATCTCTTCCATTCTCTCGAGCATGACGCTGCGGCCAATCTCGTATACCCGCACCATCTCCATCGGATCATGGCAGACCTGCTTGATTCCAAGCGGCTCCGGCGGGCAGATGACAAAGCATTCACCGGCCTTCTCCCGCTCCGTCACATATTTTGTCTCCTCATTATAGTGAACGTGGCGTGTCTCCATTCGGTGGACAAATTCAGGATACTCCTTATATGCCATCCTGATCGCGGGAAGTGCTTTATTCGGTTTCTTCACGAATCCACGGGGCTGTGTCAGTACGACAACATTTCTGTCGTACCCTTTTTTCTCAAAATACTTAAGAGGAATGGAATCACCCACTCCGCCATCCAGCAGCTTCCAGCTGCCGATTTTTATCATCCGGGAAGCAAGCGGCATGGAGGCGGAGGCCTGGATCCACTTCAGATCGCTGTTGAGCCCGTCATACAGCTTATGATACACGGGCTTTCCGGTCTCGACATCTGTGGCCGCCACATAGAACTCCATCGGATTTTCGGTGAAAGCCTTTGTGTCGAACGGGTCCAGCTCCGACGGTATCCTGCGATAGCAGAAATCCGACCCGAAGACATCTCCGGTCTCTCTCAGAGAGCGAACGGACGCATATCTCCAGTCCCTGCAGAATCTGAGATTATAGCGGATCGTTCTGCCATGCTGCTTTGATTTGATATTGCATCCGAAACAGGCCCCGGCCGACACACCGATCGCCCCGTCAAAATCCGCAGCCCCTTTCTCCAGCATCACATCGATAACGCCAGCGGTAAAAAGCCCCCGCATGGCACCGCCTTCCATAATAATTCCTGTTTTCATGATCATGCTCCATTACTATATATCTACCGAACCGGTATTATCTGAGAATTGAAAGTAATAAAAGAAACAAAACATATTTTATCACATACTTCTCAGATTTGCAGAGTAATTTGTCGTGAACAGAGATTCTGTGATAAACTATGTATAACGGATACTTAAATTCCAAGGAGGAAATCATGAAAACGCGAAAACTTCTTCTCGTTATAGACATGCAGAAAGACTTTGTCGACGGTGCTCTCGGAACCGCCGAAGCTGTCTCCATCGTCCCGAATGTTTTATCCGCAATCGCCGGGTATGACATGAAAGACATATTCGTGACCCGCGATACGCATCCGCAGAATTACCTGGAGACTCAGGAAGGAAAAAATCTGCCGGTCGTTCACTGTGTAAAGGGAACACCCGGATGGGAGCTTGACAAGGATGTGGCAGCGGCCGTCTCCGGCGCCGAAATCTTCGACAAACCGACTTTCGGGTCCACCGCCCTGGCTGAACGTATGAAAGAACTGGCCGCCGAAGGTCCGATCGACATCACGCTGATCGGTCTGTGCACTGACATCTGTGTCATTTCGAATGCGCTTCTCATCAAGGCATTTCTGCCAGAGGTGCCTGTGCACTGTATTGCGTCATGCTGCGCCGGCGTGACTCCCGAAAAGCACCTTGCTGCCCTCGAGACAATGCGATCCTGCCAGATCGATGTCATCTGACCGGCACTAAGAAGCACCCTGTCCGCCCCGCAAAATGTATGATTTTTTCCGGAATACAGGCTGGTTTCATCTTACGCGCGTATCTCATGAATAAATCATCTGTTTTCGCGGGGCGCTTAAATAGTACCTTCTATTATACGTTTCTTACATACTTCAGGAATGCGATATATCCCCTCAGTGCCTCATAGATATCCGCCTTGGATGTTGCCTCCCACGGAGCATGCATATTGAGGACCGCTACGCCGCTGTCGATCACATTCATACCGTACAGCGCAAGGATATAAGCAATCGTTCCGCCACCGCCAAGGTCAACGCGCCCCAGCTCAGCTGTCTGATAGATGACGCCTTCCTGGTCAAGCGCCCTGCGGATCTCGGCAATATACTCCGCATTGGCATCATTGGATCCCGATTTTCCTCTGGATCCCGTGAACTTGTTGAACACGATTCCTTCCCCGAGAAATGCTGCATTTTTCTTTTCAAATGCCGAAGAATAATTCGGATCATATCCCGCAGAGACGTCAGAAGAAAGCATGCAGGAATTGGCAAGGCACCTTCTGACCTTCAGCTCACTGTAATCCCCAAGAAGATTCATGACCTCCGCGACCGCATTTTCAAAGAAATGAGATTTCATACCGGTCGCGCCGACAGAGCCGATTTCTTCCTTGTCGACCAGAATGCAGCACGCAGTCCTCTCCACATCGCCCGTCTCGCAGATCGCCCGCATGGAAGGATAAGCGCAGACGCGGTCGTCCTGTCCGTAGCCCAATACCATTGAGCGGTCGAATCCCGCGTCGCGTGCCTTTCCGGCAGGAACAATCTCAAGCTCCGCAGATATAAAATCATCTTCCTCGACTTCGTACTCATCTTTGAGGATCGCAAGGATTCCTCTGCGCACAGCTCCCTTTACCTTCTTAGCCTCGGCGCCTTCCTTCTTTTCCGCACCAAGAGCGTACTGCTGGCCGCGTGTCAGTGTCTCATCCTCTTCTGTCTCCTCGTCCTTCTCATCCCCCTCAATAATGAACGGTCTGTGGCCGATGATAAGATCTAGCGCCTCGCCGGCGACGACCTCGCTCGCCTTCTTCTGCATCTGTTCCTGAGACAGATGGATCAGCAGGTCGGAGATGAAAAATACCGGATCATCCTCGTCCTCACCGACATTAAGGATCGTGGTCGTGCCGTCTTTCTTCACGATCACGCCATGGATGGCAAGGGGCATGGCGACATACAGATACTTCTTGATGCCTCCGTAATAATGGGTATCAAGGTATGCATAGCCGCTGTCCTCGTAAAGCGGATTCTGTTTCACATCAAGTCGAGGAGAGTCGATATGGGCGCCAAGAATATTCATGCCCTTCTCCATCGGCTCGCTGCCGATCCTGAACAGAACGATGGATTTATTCATCCAGACTGTATACACCTTATCTCCCGTTTTCAGTGACTCTCCGCTCTCGATGATCCGGCTCAGCTCGCGGAAACCCTCTTCTTCAGCTCTGTTCACAAGTGCATCGATCGCTTCGCGTTCCGTCTTGGCCTCATCGAGGAATCGCTTGTAATCTTCACAGAAATCGTAAGCAGCTTTCGTCTGCTCCCTGTTGTAACTCGCCCATACATTTCTTTTGTTCATATATTATTCATCCTTTCCCATGTATTGTATGCAGTCAGTGTGTATAACGCAGTTCTTTTTCGGATTTGTGTCACGAGGATTCTGCCTCAAAATTGAGATATTCCCGCCACAATCTCCCGATCGGCAGTCCGACGACATTGAAATAATCTCCGTCTATCTTCTCGATATGTTTTGCAAATATGCCCTGAATACCATATGCTCCGGCCTTATCCATCGGATCACCGGTAGCAATATACGCTTCTATATCCCTGTCAGTCAGAGGCGCCACATAGACATCCGTTTTCTCGGCAAATGTCCGCACGTCGTGTCCTCTTACAACACAGACACCTGTGTAGACCTGATGCTCTCTCCCGGAGAGTTCACGCAGCATCGATGAGGCATGTTCCTCATTTTTCGGCTTTCCCAGTATCTCCCGGTCCAAAACGACGATCGTATCGGCTCCTATGATCGTATACCCGGCCAAATCCCGATCGCAAAGTTGATCCTGCACATCCAATGCTTTCTGCGTGGCCAGGTGCATACAGATTTCGGCGGGTTCCTCCGCCGTTATCCTCTCCTCCTTATCGGAGGCCATAATTTCAAAATCGATCCCTATCTGAGCAAGAAGCTCCCGCCTCCTTGGGGAGGCGGAAGCGAGAATCACTTTTCCGATATCCTTTTTCATGGCACAGACAATTACAGAACGCCCTTGATGGCAGCAAGGAAATCATCGAACTCTTCAAAGGCCGGAAGGTCCGGATTCTCAGCTTTGATCGCTTCAGTACTTCTGAACAGGAATCCGGCTTTTGAAGCTCTGATCATGCCCAGATCGTTATGGCTGTCGCCGGCAGCGATCGTATCGAATCCACAGGACTGAAGGGCCTTAACAGTGGTGAGCTTTGACTGAGGGCAGCGCATCCGGTAACCTGTGATCTCGCCGTCCGGACCGACTTCCAGCGTATTGCAGAAGAGTGTCGGATAGTTAAGCTTTTTCATGAGCGGCATCGCGAACTGAGTAAATGTATCACTTAAAATGAGGACCTGTGTCTCCTTGCGAAGCTCATCCAGGAATTCCCTTGCTCCCGGAAGCGGATCGATCGTCGCAATTGTCGCCTGAATCTCTTTCAATCCGAGACCATGCTCTTTCAGGATCGCAAGTCTGTATTTCATAAGCTTGTCATAGTCCGGTTCATCACGTGTCGTACGGCGAAGTTCCGGGATTCCGGTAGCCTCCGAAAAAGCGATCCAGATTTCAGGTACGAGCACGCCTTCCATATCTAAGCAAACAACATTCATCCCCATACGAAAACCTCCATTTTCATCAGTTTATGCAATATGAGACAATCATACCAAAAACACAAAAAGAATGCAATTCAAAGCCAACTGTGGTAAGATGGGCACACCTTAACATGACGGATCGCAGCCGCGCAGATTAGAAAGTGCTTTGCACACTTTCGCGGCACAGCAGGAACGCCGGGGCGTTCCTGAATATGAATATAATACAGAGGATAATTATTAAGAAGCTATGGCAGATACCGATTATCTTGAGAGCCGGTTAAAAGAACTCTCGAACAAGACGTTTCAGAATGAATATATAACTCACACTGATTTTCTTTCCGTCTCCGAGCAGGCCCTCCTGCATAACGCCATGCGAAAATCCGGCATCCCTCCTCAGTCGAACCGGTTCGGCGGAACGGAGTTCATTATGTGGGGCGGCTTTGAAGATGCCGAGAGACGTGTGTGCGTTTTCCTGCCCTCTTATCTGAGTTCGGACAGCTTTATCCAGCAGGAATCGGCATCTCCCGAAGTGGTGTCCTGCCTGCATATTTCTCCGGTTCAGGCCAGATTTGCCGACGAACTTTCACACCGGGACTATCTCGGAGCCCTCATGAACCTCGGGATCGACCGCGGTCAGATCGGTGATATCCTGATCGACCGTACCGACAGCTCAGCCTGCTGTTTCGTCTTAAAGACGATGACCGGGTATATCTGCAGGGAACTCTGCCGGGTAAAGCATACGACTGTTCTCGCAGCGGAAATCCCTCCCGGCAAGTGCACAGTCAGACCTGAATTTGAAGAGCGCGAGGGATCGGTGGCATCAGAAAGACTGGACGCCGTTCTTGCATTGGTCTTCAGACTCGCAAGAGGAAAAGCGCAGGAGCTGATCGACCGCGAGGCAGTCATCGTGGACGGCAGCACTGCACATTCCGGCGGTTTCCCTCTGAAGGCAGGAAGCAGAGTGTCCGTCAGGGGGTTCGGCAAATTCATCTACGCCGGTGTTGTCACATCCACAAAAAAAGGACGATTGCTCGTCCATGTTAAGGTCTTTAAGTGATATCTTCCCTTCATCTGACCCATATCATTTAATTCATATATAAGAAGAGGCTGCCGCATCCGGTAAGTGCACTGCCTTCCGGTGGAGATATCTGCAGATTCCATCTCCGCCGGGAAGCAGCGCACGCCATCATGCGGCAGCGTTCTTGAAATTTCTATTCCCGTATTAATCGGATAACCCGGTCTGAGTAAGTAAATATCAGATGACAAATGCATCCGTTACGGACGGCTTCAGTCCGAATATCTTTACGGATCCGTTCTCGCTGATCGTGTAGTTGTGCTCATCAGCTGTCGGATAAATGTGGGATGTAAATGTCGCGTCACCGTCATTGATAAACAGCTCGAAGGAGCATCTGTCGATAAAGACATGAATATTCCTCAGAGACTCATCAAGCGGTACGCTCAGAACTTCGCCCACGTTCTCGTTGAAGCGGTTAGCCATTCCGGTCTTGTCAACTGTCAGAGTCTTCGATGCCTCATCATACTTCATTGTCACGCCGCCGGTCCCGTCAGCCTTCGTGTAGAGGTTAAGGAAGAAATCTCCTCCGGCATTGGTTACTTCCATCTCGCAGAAATCCGGAAGCTTTCCTTCTGCGGCGATCTCGCCGTCTCTCAGGGATGCGATCGCGGCAGCCGGTGACTGAACAATATGGTCTCCTTTGATGCGAAGCTCGCGCGGCAGACACATGCTGCCTTCCCATTCTTCCGGCTCTGTGCAGTAATGATTGTCAGGAAGGCCGATCCAGGCAATCAGAATAGCCATATCGGGATCGTCAACGTTGGCCGCGAACTGAGCCGCATAGAAGTCAAAACCAAAGTCAAGATACTTATAATCCGATTCCGGTGTGAATGTCAGCGTGTCATAGTCCATATGGCCGATGATATAGACATTGTGATTGGTACTTTCCGCACGGCCGGGAAGCTTCGTATACTGCGGAGAGATGATCAGGACATCCTTGCCGCCGATTCTTACGATGCACGGGCACTCCCACATTCCGCCGAAATCTTCGAATCCGGGAACATTCAGCTGACCGGCGAACTTCCATCCGGAAAGCAGCTCTTCCGATTCATAAATAAGAGCGGTTCCCTTCTTATCCAGCGTCTGGGCTCCGATGAAGATGTAGTACTTATTCTTCTCGGCAACATAGACGACCTTCGGATCTCTCTGATGTTCGCTGTAATCATCGCGCGGTCCGAACAGCGGTTCCGGCAGCTTGATCGGTCTTCCGTCCTCGCCGAGTTTAGCAGCACATGTATAGGGGGTTCTGACCCAGTTCTCATCTCTGTGATTGCCGGTGTAGAAAATATAAAGGTCATTATCTTTCGCAATTGCGGAACCGGAATGGCATCCCTTATTGTCATAGAATGTATCCGGATGCATGCCGACACCTTCATTCTCCCAGTGTACAAGATCCTTGGAGGATACATGATACCAGTATTTCAGCCCGTGTACCGCGCCCCAGGGGCACCACTGATAGAACAGGTGCCATGTTCCGTCATACTTTGCGAATCCGTTCGGATCACTGGAAAGACCTGTTACCGGCTGAATATGATATTTCTGTCTGTAGTTTGAAGTCTGAATACGATCGTAGAGATCCTTTACTTCATCAGCGCTTTTCAGAACTCTGTAGCGCTCTTCAAGTGTCCACTGCTTCATTTTTAATCCTCCCGATAGCCTTTTTTCTCTGCACATTCGCGCTCAAAAAGCCCTGAAAGCGCGAAAGACCTACTTCTTCTATTTTATGTTAAATTCATGAAATTGACAATAATAACGTGCTCTTTTGTTCGATTTTTGTCACTTTTGCAAGAAAGGACGCTGCCCGATGGAGAAAAGACAAACTCCTTCTTTTGTGTTATACTCACTGTAAGAAGAAACGCGCGGCAGGATCCGGCAGCGGATCACTCATTACGATCAGATCATTCAGGGAGCGGCTATGGCAGAAGGCTTTTTACCGGTAAACAGAAAAGAGATGGAGGAAAAGGGTCTCATGCAGCTGGACTTTGTCTACGTATGCGGAGACGCCTACGTAGATCATCCCAGCTTCGGCAGTGCAATCATAAGCCGTGTTCTCGAATCTTTCGGCTACACGGTCGGCATGCTGTGCCAGCCCGACTGGCGTGACCCTGCAAGCGTTACGGAGTTCGGAGAACCCAGACTCGGATTCCTGGTCTCATCAGGCAATATGGATTCCATGGTCAATCACTATACCGTCTCCGGAAAGCATCGCCATCAGGATGCCTACAGTCCCGGCGGGGCGGCCGGAAAACGTCCGGACTATGCGGTCATCGTTTACTGCAACCTGATCCGGCGCACCTATAAAAAGACGCCGATCATCATCGGCGGTATAGAGGCAAGCCTGCGAAGACTCGGCCATTATGACTACTGGTCAGATAAGATCCGCCGATCGATCCTTCTCGATTCCGGTGCCGATATCCTTGCCTACGGCATGGGCGAAAAGAGTATGGTGGAAATTGCGGATTCGCTGAACTCCGGGCTGAGGGTATCCGACATCACGTTCGTAAGAGGGACCGTGTTCAAGACAAGAAACGCGGATGAGACAGAGGACGCGATAATCCTTCCGGCATTTGAAGAAATCAAGTCTGACAGAAAGGCCTATGCCAGGAGTTTCCATGTCCAGTATAAGAACACGGATCCATTCTCTGCCAAAAGACTTGTGGAGACTTACGACGGCAGTCTCCATGTCATTCAGAATCCCCCGCAGATGCCTCTCACGATGCAGGAGATGGATGACGTCTACGCACTTCCTTATATGAGAGCCTATCATCCCTCCTACGAGGCGGCGGGCGGTATCCCCGCACTGAAAGAAGTCAAATTCTCTCTGACCTCCAACCGCGGATGCTACGGAGACTGCAACTTCTGTGCCCTGACCTTCCATGAGGGACGCATCGTCCAGGCAAGGAGCCACGAATCCATCCTGGCGGAGGCAAGGCAGTGTATTGAGGATCCCGATTTCAAAGGATATATTCATGATGTCGGCGGGCCGACAGCCGAGTTCAGAAAACCGGCCTGCGCAAAGCAGCTGAAAGCAGGTGCATGTCAGCATCGCAAATGCCTCTTCCCGGAGCCCTGCAAAAATCTCGAAGTCGACCACAGTGACTATTTAAAACTGCTCAGGAAACTCAGGAATCTCCCGAAAGTTAAAAAAGTATTCGTCCGCTCCGGTATCCGCTTCGACTACGTGATGGCGGACAGAGACAGGACCTTTCTGAGAGAGCTTTGCCGGTATCATGTAAGCGGGCAGCTCCGCGTTGCTCCTGAGCATATCTCCGACAATGTACTCGTCAAAATGGGAAAACCTCCGGTAACTGTCTATAATTCCTTTGTCAGGGAATTCGAGAAGATCAACCGCGAAATCGGTCTGGAGCAATATGTCGTTCCCTACCTGATGTCCTCCCATCCCGGGAGTACACTGAAGGACGCGATCGCTCTTGCGGAATATATCCGGAAACTCGGCTATATGCCGGAACAGGTCCAGGACTACTACCCGACTCCGGGAACGATCTCGACCTGTATGTACTATACCGGGCTGGACCCGGAGACGATGAAGCCCGTTTACGTTGCGAAAAATCCTCACGATAAGGCGATGCAGAGAGCTCTGATCCAGTACCGGGATCCGAAGAACTACGATCTCGTGAAGGAAGCCCTGATCCGGGAGGGCCGTACCGACCTCATAGGATTCGGAAAGGAATGCCTGATCCCGCCGCGTAAAATGGACAGGCCCGGAAAGAATAGAACACCCGCGCCATCAAAAGCAGGTGGAGAGTCAAAATCGCAAAAGGGAGAAACACGGTCAGGATCTCATAAACCGAAAACACGATCAGGATCTCAAAAACCAGGAACAAAGTCAAAATCATCAAAACATGGAAAACGATAGGGTTTATGCTGCCTTCTTTATCATTTACACCGGTTATCCCCCGCAAAATTTCCCTTGACTTTCCCCTCATAAAGGATAAGATAACATTCAGGATTACACAACATTATTCACAAAGGAGGATTTTATGCCACGTCACCTTATGAATCCCATGGACCTGACGGTCGAGGAAATCCAGTCTCTGATCGATCTGGCCGGGGACATTGAGCGCAATCCTGACAAGTACGCTCATGCATGCGATCGAAAAACTCTTGCTACTTGTTTCTACGAACCCAGCACACGCACCCGGCTGAGCTTCGAAGCTGCAATGTATCATCTGGGCGGTCATGTACTCGGTTTTTCATCAGCCAACTCCAGCTCTGCCGCCAAAGGTGAGAGCGTTTCAGACACGATCCGGATGATTTCCTGTTATGCAGACATCTGTGCAATGCGCCATCCGAAAGAAGGCGCCCCGTTCGTTGCTTCCCTGAAATCTTCCATTCCCGTGATCAACGCAGGTGACGGCGGTCATCAGCATCCGACACAGACACTTACGGATCTTCTCACGATCAGCTCCCTGAAGGGACATCTCGATCACATGGTGCTCGGTCTGTGCGGCGATCTGAAGTTCGGCCGTACAACACACTCTCTGATCGAAGCCATGTCCCGATACGATGATGTGGAATTCATCCTCATCTCTCCTCCCGAGCTCCGCGTTCCCAATTATATTACAGAAATGCTCGGAAAGAAGCATCTGAAATATACAGAAGTCTCGAGCCTTGAGGAAGTTATGCCGGTCCTCGACATTCTCTATATGACACGCGTACAGCGCGAACGTTTCTTCAACGAGGATGACTATGTCCGCATGAAGGATTTCTACATTCTGGACAAGGCCAAGATGGAACTTGCCAAGAAAGATATGCTCGTACTGCATCCGCTTCCGCGCGTCAATGAGATCTCCGTTGAGGTAGACGATGACCCGCGGGCAGCCTACTTTAAGCAGGCCCGGTATGGTATGTACATCCGCATGGCACTGATTCTCACGCTGCTCGGCATAGAGGTGTAAGGAGGAGACAAAATGTTAAATATAAGCGGAATTGAAAACGGTATCGTTCTGGATCATATTCCGGCCGGCAAGGCCATGGCGCTCTATAAATATCTTCACCTCGACAAGATCGACAATCAGGTCGCCATCATCAAGAACGCGACCAGCAAGCTGATGGGAAAGAAAGATATCATCAAGATCGAGTGCGGACTTGATGAGATTGATCTCGATGTGATCGGTTTCATCAATAATAAAATCACAGTCAACGTCATCTCGAACGGCGTCATCGTGGAAAAGAAGAGACTTCATCATCCCAAAAGGCTTACAAATGTCATTCGGTGCAAGAATCCGCGCTGCATTACATCGATCGAGCAGGAGCTTCCGCATGTATTCGTTCTTACAGACAAGCATACGAATACCTATCGGTGCCTGTACTGTGAGGAAAAATATACCTGATTTAATTTCCATACGAAAACAGGAAAACCCCCGCCTGCAATTCCGTTTATGCGGAATGCGGCGGGGGGCTTTTATTTCAATGGTTCATTGTATCCGATTTACAGAGTAGCATCCATGATGGCCTTGATCGTATGCATACGGTTCTCCGCCTCATCAAATACAACGGATTGGGCCGATTCGAAGACTTCATCCGTGACTTCCATCTCGGAGATGCCAAACTTCTCGGAAATCTGCTTTCCGATCGTCGTGTTGAGGTCATGGAAGGCCGGAAGGCAGTGCATGAAAATTGCCTCCTTGCCGGCATTTTCCATAATGGCACGGGTCACCTGGTACGGGGAAAGATCTCTGATTCTCTCCTCCCAGACCTCATCCGGCTCACCCATGGATACCCACACATCCGTTGTGATGACATCCGCTCCTTTTGTTCCGGAATATGCATCTTCCGTGAGCGTCACGGATCCTCCGGTCTTTGCGGCAATTTTTCTGCACTCTTCTACCAGCGCCGGATCCGGGAAATACTTCGCGTTCGTCGCAGCGGTAAAATGCATGCCCATTTTAGCGCTGACGACCATGAGAGAGTTTCCCATATTATATCTGGCATCTCCCATATATGTCATGCGGATTCCCCTCAAAAATCCGAAATGCTCACGGATCGTCATAATATCAGCAAGCATCTGGGTGGGATGAAATTCATTGGTCAGACCGTTCCAGACCGGAACTCCTGCGTATCTGGCCAGTTCCTCAACAATCGTCTGCTCAAAACCGCGATATTCAATTCCGTCATACATTCTTCCCAGTACACGTGCCGTATCGGCAATGCTCTCCTTTTTTCCGATCTGGGATGCCGACGGATCAAGGAAGGTGGAATGCATTCCCAGATCGGCGGCAGCCACCTCGAATGAGCATCTTGTTCTTGTGCTGTTCTTCTCAAAAATGAGGGCTATGTTCTTTCCGGGATGATTCTGATGCGGGATTCCGGCCTTCTTTTTTGCCTTCAGTTCATCTGCCAGATCGATAAGATAAAGAATCTCCTCCGGTGTAAAATCAAGTAGCTTTAAAAAGCTGCGTCCTTTCAAATTCATATCTGTACCTCCAAATAATGATTTATCATACACGATTCATATGCTTTGCGCAAGGGATTGCGAGTATTTTTATTCGTGAAAATGCATAATATATGCGTTATTTCGCGCATTTTATGCATATTTATTCAAATAATATGCATAATCTCGAAAAAAATGTAATTTACTCTTTTCAAATTGCTCATTTTGTTGTTAAATATCTTAGAATACGAATGAGTTAAAGATTCCAGCACTTTTTGTTCGACTAAATCTAGCAATACGGAGGAGGAAATTAATGCCACAGAGGACAGATATTCACAAGGTACTGATCATTGGTTCCGGCCCGATCATTATTGGACAGGCATGCGAATTTGACTATTCCGGGACACAGGCGTGCAAAGCGCTGCGCAGCCTCGGATACGAGATCGTACTCGTCAATTCCAACCCGGCCACGATCATGACAGATCCCGAGATGGCAGATGTAACGTATGTCGAGCCGCTCAATGTTGAACGTCTTGAGCAGATCATCGCTAAAGAACGCCCGGATGCCCTGCTTCCGAATCTCGGAGGACAGTCCGGACTTAATCTCGCTTCAGAACTTTACAAGGAAGGTATTCTGGACAAATACAACGTTAAAGTCATCGGTGTCCAGGTCGACGCGATCGAGCGTGGCGAAGACCGCATCGAATTCAAGAAGACCATGAACATGCTCGGAATCGAAATGGCAAGAAGCCAGGTCGCGTACACCGTGGAAGAAGGTCTTGAAATCGCCGATAAACTCGGTTACCCTGTCGTTCTTCGTCCGGCCTACACAATGGGTGGTGCCGGCGGCGGTCTCGTTTATAATAAAGAAGAACTCAAGGTCG
>CAMNDN010000033.1:0-24608 GCA_946535445.1 uncultured Lachnospiraceae bacterium | reverse complement strand
GCACGGTAAAGCAGGCGCCCTTTCCCGATGATATGCTGCTGCCCCACGACTTCCTCAAGGGAGGTCGGCCGGAGACGGCTTGCAAGAGGAGACTCACTCTCCTGTTTTTTCTGTTTCATATAATCAAATAGATCCATGCAAATCTCCAAACAGTCCGGAATTCTTAATCAAACAAAGGCTGACTCTTATTCGGCACAAAAAACCTGAATGCCGCATAAGACATTATATAAGAAAAGAGCCTGCTGCAAAAGCATAAACTCCACTTTCTGTTTAAAACAGCAAAAATGCCCTTTAAACAGAAAATGGAGCTGCCATATTGCAGCAGCCCCTATATTTGCCTCATTATTTATTTCTGTCAATCCGGTTCATCTCTGAACTGAATCCACAAAAAATCAGCCTATGAGTAAATCAGCCAAGCTTGCTTTTTGCAAGTTCAGCGAGAGTTGCAAATGCCTCAGCGTCATTAACAGCGATATCTGCCAGCATTTTGCGGTTCATGTCAACGCCTGCAAGCTTAAGGCCATGCATGAAGTTGCTGTAGTTGATGCCGTTCATTCTTGCAGCAGCATTGATACGGGCGATCCACAGTCTGCGGAAATCTCTCTTTCTCTGCTTACGTCCTGCAAAAGAAGATGTAAGCGCACGCATAACGGACTGCTTAGCAATTCTATACTGCTTGGATCTTGCACCATAATAACCCTTTGCGAGTTTCAGTACACGATTATGTCTTTTTCTGGCGTTTAAACCGCCTTTAATTCTTGCCATTTTCTATACCTCCCAATCCTTATTCGTACGGCAGCAGTTTCTTCATTACCTTTGCGTTGGTATGATCTGTGATCGTAGCCTTGCGAAGGTTTCTCTTGGTCTTGCGGGATTTCTTGGTAAGGATATGGCTCTTATAAGCTTTCATTCTCTTAAGCTTACCGGATCCGGTTACATGAAAGCGCTTTTCAGCTGCTCTCTTGGTCTTCATCTTGGGCATGGTGTATTATCTCCTCTCTGTTTTACTTCTTGCTCTTTTCAGCCAGGAACATTGTCATGAAACGTCCTTCCATCTTAGGCGGTTTTTCAACAACTGCAATATCGGAAAGCTGTGTGGCAAACTCATCCATCATCGGGCGGCTTGCGGCTGTATGTGCCATCTCACGTCCACGAAAGCGAATGCTGACTTTCACTTTATTGCCTTTTTCAATGAACTTACGGGCAGCGGCAATCTTGGTATTGAGGTCGTTTTCGTCGATGTTCGGAGACATCCTTACTTCCTTGACTTCAACTATCTTCTGTTTTTTTCTGGCTTCTTTTTCCTTGCGGGTCTGCTCATACCGATACTTTCCGTAATCGATGATCTTGCAGACCGGTGGCTGTGCTTTCGGAGCTATCTTGACAAGATCAAGTCCGGCCGCCTCAGCCATCTGCTGAGCCTTATACGTCGGCATAATACCGAGCTGTTCACCGTTCTCGCCGATCAGACGAATCTCCCTGTCTCTGATCTGCTCATTAATCATTAAGTCGCTAATCGCTCTACCCTCCTTCAATGATGACTTTCATATGTCCCATTAACTGACTGTCCAAAGGCTTATTCATATGACAAAGAAAAAAGAGTGACGCAGTCACTCTCTATCACACACGCAAATTAAACCAACCACATTTGCGAAATATGAACGCCCGGTCACAGACTGCATGCCGGGGTGAGAGCAAAGCTCTGCTTGCTTTTGAACTTCTATACTCTAACATGATTTGCCCCACGCGTCAAGAATCTTTTTATTCTTTTTTTCACGTACCTTTTTGTCTGCAAAAGCATCCTGTTTTTATAATCGGAGAAAGCTAATTCACACATTTTTCTCGATTATATGATATACTGTAGACTCATAAAAAATATAAAGGAGGGTCAATATGAGAAAGCATGTAAGAACTGCCGCCATTACGGCCTTGACACTTGTACTTCTTGCGGGATGCGGTAAGAATTCGGCATCCGCACAGCTTCCTGATGATTCCAGTTATGTCCCGGAGGATACTCTCTCGGTTTCTGAAGATACCCTTATGTTGGGGAACGACAATATAGCTGACGATGAATCGATGACCGAATCTGAAATGATCCGCACAGCCGGGGATACCGAGAACGTCGGAGGAAATATTGATGAAGAGCTTCCCGATTATCTGAGAGGTGACACGGAAAGCGCATCAATCGAACCTTCATCGGGAACGGAAGTCGCCGAAGGTGCCAACATAGCTGCCGGCACAGAAATTACAGCCAGTGCCAATGCAGAAAAATGTGAGCTGGGTGAAACGTATACAATTCATACGAACACCGGTGACATTGATCTCAATGTAAAATCGGTCGATGTTGTAAAAAACACAGATGATTCGATCAAAGCAAAAAAAATAGCCCGTGTATCCTATACATACACCAATGTCTCCTCCGACAGCGGCCTGATCATCGACGATATCTTTTTCCGGTTAGCTGACAGTAAGGGAAAATCCATCAACATATATGTTCCGGATTATGCAAGAGACGAGAATCCGGAACCGGCGGTCGTGGAGAAAGGGGAATCATGTGAGGCTGTTATCGCATTTGCTCTCTATGAAGATACGGATACGATGACGCTTTACTTCAACGATCAGACGACCGGAATGGGAGGAGCACAGGAGCTGATCTGGACAATTGAATGATCCGAACAGACTTCCCGCTTTATACAGACCTGACTTCATATGAATTATCTATAAAAAGAGCTGTCGCAATAAGCAGAAAAAGTGCATAAATATTCATGAAGGGACATCCACAGCGCCGGTACTTTAAATTTTCAAACGAAAGTGCAGAAAATTTATTAGTACCGCTGCGCGAGGACTAAGCGCGAGCGGTCCCTGAATGAATTATTTATGCATATAATGCTTAATGCGACAGCTCCTTTCTGTTCTCTTTATAGTATACTTCAATTACGCGTTTCTTCCGCAGCATTTCTTATACTTCTTGCCGGAACCGCAGGGACACGGATCATTTCTGCCGATCTTCTTCGGCTTTACGATCGTACCTGACTTCTTCTGCTCGAGGTAGAGTTCATGAAGCTTCTTCTCCGGGAAAATGTTTTTCCATGCCGGTATTTCGTACAGCCAGTCCGCTTTCGCGTCGACCATATTTTTATAAAGGCGTTCCTTATCAAAACCAAGATTCACTACGGTATCTTCCGTCATCGTTTCAATAGGATTCTTTTCGATCAGACTGTCATTAATACCATCCAGGAAACCCGTCATGGTCTCAACAGATACGTCATATTTATCAGCCAGCTCAGTGACTGTTCCGGTCACTACTTCATCCGGATTCTCAAGGAGCTGCTCATAAATACTTTTTTCGATCTGGAAATAGTCATTCCAGAAGTGTCTCAGAGACTCTTTTTCCGCATTCTGATTATATGCCTTTTTCCTCCACTGGCCGAGGAGAGTCTTTTCATCTACTTTCAGTTCATTTTCAATTGCGGAAGTTGTTCCGCCTGTAATAGCATCTGCCATTGTCTCTCTCCAATCATTTCTAAATCAATTAAATTTCAAATACATCCCTGCCATAATACAAGATAAAAGACAGGGCAGAGGAAATGAATTCCACTGCCCTGCAATAATATCACAGTGTTAGGGATTTTACAACCAACGTATTTTTCACATTTACTTATTATTAAAGAAACTTGCATTAAATCCGTGGATTTTTGATTTCCAGTCGCTTCCTATATATGTATTCATATAATGTGCCACGTGTGCATTCCAGTTCTTCGTGTCCATATACTTGAATACATCTGCAGATGGTTTTGGCGATCCGTTGCTGTTGTAGATGCCAAGCCACCATCCACCGGATGTCTCACCGGAATTATCATAATCTCTGTGAATCGCCAGCTGATCAATGTTGGGATCGAACTCAGCCAGGTAATAAGCAAATGCAACGGCCGCGGCCTGTTCACCCTGCATCTGCCTGCCTTCATATACCGAAGACAGTCCGGTCTCCGACATAATGATTCGTGTCGAAGTCCCGTAGGTATTTTTAATATAAGCGGCAAAATATCGTGCGTTCAGCATGGTGATCTGCTGAGCCGCTCCGGAATTTTCCACGGTAAAAGCTCTGTTCCAGATACGGCAGTCCTGTTCGGGCGACGGATACGGATGCATTGCCATATCCCAGTGGATCAATCCCTGACGCCTTAAATCCGTGTTGAAATCTGAGGTAAGCTTCATACCGCTGTACGATCCGCTCAAAGTCCATGACAGATTCCAGTTATGGTCAAGGGAGATGTATGTTCTGGCATTTTTCCATCTGCTCTTGATGGCCGCGTTGAACATACGGAATTCCTCGGCCAGGACTTCATGATACTCACTGTAGGGGATGTCACCGGCGTAATGGTAAACATTATACTGCTGGAGCTCATTTCCGTAAATCCAGTTCGCCAGTGTACAGCCGCTCGTGCACCAGTGATCCGTCAGGCATGCAAAGAGTGCTTCCAGTCTCTTTCTGTCGCTCGTCCTCGTATTCAGCGCGTAAAGAGTCGCCGCCCCTCTCCTGCTTCCGGAAGCCGCTGCCGGATACATATATCTTGTATTGGAACTGTCATACAGGTAGAAAATACCTGTGACAATTATGCCGGCCCGGTTATAGGCCAGAATACGGTCCCGATATACATCGATAATATGGCTGAAGTGATACGTTGTTCCTTCGTACTTGTAAGCGATCTCACTTCCGCTGAGGAAGGTGTCGATCGGAAGATCCAGGACAACATGGCTGCACTTAAGATCTTTCGCCAGATTGATCGAATCAGCCCCGGTCTTTATACCTTTCTTGGTTCCGCGTGATGCTTTCGGGAATGCTTTGACGTTGGTCGCCGCAGCCTGAGGATTCTGAATGTAAAAGCCATTGCTTATAACGGTATATGTTCCATGACTAAGGGTTGCAATATAGAACTTCCTCATAAGAAGACTTCCGGCGGCATTCTTGTTCAGATTCGCATGGAACGTGTAACTGGTCCCCATCGGGGCCGACGCGATCGGTGTGTAGCCCTTCAATGTTCTTCCATACGGAGAAATTGCGAAAAGATATGCTCTCTCCGTATCCGAATACTGCTTGGTACCACTTGCCAGGACAGTGATCGTTTTGTGATCATCAAAGTCAATATAATTCTTGGTGATCGTTACTGAAGTAAAATACCATTTCTGCTGAGCATTATTCGCATATGTACTCAGCTGGATATTGGCACCGTACGCTTCTGATCCTGTCATATCTATAGCCATGTTCTGATTGAGCGCAGACTTAATTATGTAACTTCCGTCACTCATCAGGACCGGCCGCCATAACTGAGATTTTGCTCCTCTATAAGTGCCGAGCTGAATATTGGTACCCGCGTGGGCGGCTCCTCCTGCCGTTTCCAGTACCTTCCCGGAAAGGACAGACACGATCTTGAACCAGTAATTGGTCTTTCCCCCGAACGTTACCGCGACCAGCTTAAATTTCTGAGCTTTCGTCGCATTCCAGTCATAACAGTCAATGTTCGTTCCGTCTGCAGTTCCCGCTCCGGCGGCGTCCATGACCCGGTCGGAATTCAGAACGGAGCGAATATATACTTCGCCGGTCGGAATTGCCGTTCCGTTATAGATTGTTGTATAAAACTTCTCGCTTGAGTAATCTTTATATGTCGAGAGGATGAATTTAGTTCCGGCAGCTTTCAATCCCTGATAGACAGCTATTGCCAGGGTGGAATTCAATCTGGATAGGAACGAATAGGTCCCGTTCGAGTTCTTCCTGATGAGCCATTGCTGACAGAACTTGTTGTTTCTTGTCTCCTGTATGATCGCAGCTCCGCTCTTGTTCTCGGAATTTTTGACAGATAAAACAAGCCCGTTGCTTCTGTTCACAAGAACATAATATCCTGCGGCATACTGAACAGCCGTGTATGTTAAGATCTTTGAATTCTCAGCTGCTTCCAGCTTGATAGCCACACCGCTTCTTGCAGAATTTCCAGCAGGTGCCGCGCACATCTTCGTTGCATGAGACGGTCTCAGCTGCATCGTACCGGCATAGCTTGGAATCGGGGTCTCCGTGAAGATAAATTTCTGTGCAGCCGTATTGTTCCATTTATAAAGCTGAATATTTTGATTATTGGCAAGGGATCCCGCATAAATGTCAATGACATAATTCGTGTTCATCGCTGACGCAATTCGATAGGAGCCATCATTATTTTTAATAAGCTTCCACTTGGCACACCTTGCACTGTTGAATTCGAACTGCCATATATTGGCGGAATTTTTGGGCTCATTTCCCTCTATACGGAGAACCTTCCCGCTGTGGAAATTGGCAAATGTGACCGACCCGTCCGTAAACTTTCTGCACATGAATTTCTGATCAAGCGTTTTTGTCAGCTGATAAAGATTGATATTGGCCTGATTATTAATAGAATTTCCATGTACTGTCAGCGCAAAATTCCTGTTCGCCGCGCTGCGGATATAATAAGTCTTCCCGTCTTCCGGTACAGCTGATGTGTATGTCGATCCGACAACAGTCTCCTGAAGTCCTTTCTTTCCGGACGTACTGGAATCTGTCAGACTGTCTGTCTGACCGGCGGAGCTGTCATCCGGTATAAGATCACCGACTGATTCATCCGGAATCACCTCTTCGACTGTCTCCGGTACCGCGTCCGTCGAGTCATCCGTAAGATCCTCCACCTCGGTCAATTCAGACTCATCAGACATCTCTTCTGCTGCGTCTTCCTCCAAAGCTTCTGCAGCACTTTCACTCTCAGCAATATCGGAGATTGATTCATCGCCCGTCAGGATCTCAAGATTATCCCCCTCATCCATCTCG
This sequence comes from uncultured Lachnospiraceae bacterium, assembly GCA_946535445.1. Classification (GTDB taxonomy): domain Bacteria; phylum Bacillota; class Clostridia; order Lachnospirales; family Lachnospiraceae; genus Chordicoccus. The sequence continues at coordinate 17,779 of CAMNDN010000033.1, read as the reverse complement.
TTCTCCAGGGCAATGCCTACCGTATTTTCTGTTAAGGTGTCAGTGTCCGAACCGTATACAGGCATAACTGACCCGGCTAACAGTGCTGCGGAAAGCAACCATGTTATCAGTTTTTTACCCTTCACAATGTTTCCTCCATTTCTGAAATATAGTCTTTTGAACGGAGATACCTTTTCCGTCCTTTTCCTGCTGAGAAGCCGCTTTAAAAGGCCTCGATCCACGAGCAGGGAACGTGTTGTGAGCGTCTGTCTTACTTGTAACAATTAAGTTAACACATAATTAAGATTATTATACAAGATATTACGTTTAGACGCAACTTCTTAAATAGTATACATTCTCATTTGTTCAAAATTCCCAATAGCTATGTATACAGAATATCTCACACATATGAAGCCCGGCTTGACTTTCACATCTTCTGGAATATAATGATGATGACACTGACCACAGGTCTCCCGCTATCGTCTCATGAGCGGGACTTGCATCTAATACGGAGGTATTTATGAACAGACTCAGGAGATATGCAGCACTCGCAGGGGTAATACTGCTTCTCGGCATGTATGTTGCCACTTTTATTTTCGCCCTGTCGGGAGGACCTGCAGCCCAGTCTCTGTTCCGCGCTTCTCTCGGCTGTACTATTCTGGTCCCGGTCATTCTCTATGCTTTTTTGATTGCCATGAAAATGCTGCATCCGACAAAATCTCCGGTCATCGATGCAATCATTTTCGATGTCGGAAATGTACTTCTGGATTTTCCGTGGCTGGAATTTGCGAAAAATATGGATATATCAGAGGATGCGAAAAAATTTATTCTTGAAAATGTAATAGATCACCCTCTCTATGCAGAATGCGATCTCGGGCTGAAACCATTTGAAACGCTGGTCGAAGAGTTCTGCGCCATTAATCCGGTTTACAAAAAAGAAATACGGGAACTGATCGAGACGATGTATACATGTGTTGCTCCTTATCCTTATACAGAAGCATGGCTGGAAGAACTGCACGGGAAGGGTTACCGTCTGTATATTCTCTCGAACTGGTCTGAGCATGCCTACGAAAAACTTAAGGCAGAAGGTATCATGGATTTTGAAAAATACATGGACGGCGCGATTTGGTCCTTCAGGGAGCATATGAGAAAACCGGACAGAGAAATATACGAGAAGCTTCTCAGAGATTTCAGGATCGATCCGGAACGTGCAGTTTTCATCGACGACAATCCGCAGAATATCGACTCAGCGAAAAAAATGGGTATTCGTTCTATCTTATTTACTGACATCGCCGACGCAAAAACTTCGCTAAGGAACCTTGGTGTCCTATAACAGAATAAAAGGCTGCTGCTCCGCCGGTTAACGGTGAGCAGCAGCCTTTTTCTTTTTTAGGGATCAGAAAGCAGCAAAAGAATTTACGACTGCGTCAAATGTAGCTTCCGCAGATTTCCGGATACCTTTCGGCGCCCAGCAGCAGAACTGGTGATAACTTCCGGAACCCTCTACTGCATACACGAAGAAAACGACCTCCTGTGAATTATAAGTACCGGTAAGAACAGTCTTTATTCCGTCCATTGTACTCTGCGTCAGTCGTACATTGGATCTCCCTTCCACCTGCGCGTTCTGAAGAGGTGATGTTACAGACGTGATATATTGAACAAGCCATCCACTGTACTCATCAATATTTGTGATCGGTGCATTCTCAGCATCCGATTTTGCCTCATTGGTATAGATCAGGTACTGTGCCTCACCCGGACTTCCTGTCTGGATAATATAACCGTCCAACGCTCCGCTCGCATCGATCTGTCCTTTCAGATCTGCCCATGTGCCGGGTACTTTGATCTGAATCGTTCCATCCGGTGATGCCATTGTCTGAGAGAGCGCCGGTACGCTGACAGCATCGGTCCTCGTCGTGACATCCGTAGTAGGAATCTCTACATCTCCGAGTTCCGCCTGCACCTGAGCGGCATATGATTCGTTCGGATCTACAGTCGATGTTGCGACGATCGGCTCATCCGAGAGATCCGGCAGTTCCTGTGCCACAGATTCAGGCTCAGGTTCTTTTTTCTCTGTCTTTTTTCCGCATCCGGAAAACATCAGCGTTCCTGAAAGAATTGCTGTCAGAACCGCAGTCATGAGCTTCTTACCTGACATAGCTAAATCTCCTTTATCTGTAGATTATATCCGTGCGGCCAGGGCCATTGGAAAGTATCGTAATCGGATATCCAAGTCTTTCCTCGATGAATTCAATATATTTTCTGCAATTTTCAGGAAGGTCTTCGTATTTCTTAATTCCTCTGATATCGCATTTCCAACCGGGCAGGATCTCGTAGACCGGCTTCGCCTTCTTGAGAAGAGCCGTCGGCGGGAAATCTGTCGTTCTCCTGCCATCGATCTCATATGCTACGCAGACCGGGATCTCTTCCAGATATCCCAGAACATCCAGTACGGTGAACGCTACATCCGTCGCTCCCTGCAGACGGCAGCCATATTTTGAAGCCACAAGATCATACCAGCCCATTCTTCTCGGGCGGCCGGTCGTTGCCCCATATTCGCCGCCGTCACCTCCTCGTCTTCTGAGCTCGTCCGCCTCTTCTCCGAAGATCTCAGATACGAATTCACCTGCTCCTACTGCGCTGGAGTATGCCTTGGATACGGTCACGATCTTTTTGATTTCATAAGGCGGTATACCCGCGCCTACTGCTCCGTACCCTGCTAATGTCGGGCTGGAAGTGACCATCGGATATATACCGTGATCCGTGTCCTTCATAGTTCCAAGCTGTCCTTCAAGAAGGATATTCTTCCCTTCTCGGACAGCATTGCCGAGATAAAGGGCTGTGTCACAGACATAAGGAGTAATCATTTCCTTATATTCTTCAAGTTCCTTCATTACATCTTCTACGGAAAGCTCCGGCTTATCGTAAAGATATTTCAGCATAATATTTTTCTTAAGTACGATATTCTCTACTTTTTCACGGAGCGCATCCATATCCATAAGTTCGCTGACCTGAATACCGATCTTGGCATACTTATCGGAATAGAAGGGAGCTATTCCGGATTTCGTCGATCCGAATGACCTGCCGGCAAGTCTCTCCTCCTCATACTGATCGAAAAGTATGTGGTAGGACATAACGATCTGAGCTCTGTCGGAGACCAGAACATTCGGCTTGGGAACTCCCCGTTCTACAATCGAATTGATCTCACTGATCAATTTGGGAATGTTGAGTGCAACGCCGTTTGCAATGACATTTGTCGTATGCTGATAAAAAGCACCGGATGGAAGTGTATGCAGTGAAAATTTGCCGTACTTATTCACGATCGTGTGACCTGCATTGGCACCCCCCTGAAAACGTACGATTATATCCGCCTGCTCTGCCAGGGTATCTGTGATCTTCCCTTTTCCTTCATCGCCCCAGTTCGCTCCGACTACTGCTGTTACCATTTTTTGTCCTCCAACTTTAAACAAGATGTTTTTAGTATCATCCTTTACACGTTAATCTCAGATTTCCATCCGAGAATGTCCGCATTCTCCCTGAGCATCGGTTCCACATAATCCTTAAGGTATGCAGTCACCTGCTGCGGCGCGCGTCCGACATACTTTGACGGGTCAAGAGCATCCTCAAGTTCTTTTTTCCCGAGAGGGAATGCAGGATCTGCGGCAATCAGGTCAAACAGATTGTTATCTTTTCCTTCGACCTTGACATTCCTTCCCGCTTCCATTGAGAGCTGTCTGATTTTTTCGTGGAGTTCCTGTCTGTCTCCGCCTGCCTTGACAGCATCCATCATAATATTTTCTGTCGCCATGAACGGAAGCTCCGCCATGAGATGTCTTCTGATGACTTTCGGATACACGACAAGTCCGTCAACAACGTTGACCATCAGGTCAAGGATACCGTCCGTTGCAAGGAACCCTTCCGGAACGGACAGTCTCTTATTTGCCGAGTCATCCAATGTACGCTCGAACCACTGAACAGAAGAAGTGATTGCCGGATTAAGAGCATCCGCAATGACATATCTTGAAAGGCTGGCTATACGCTCCGAACGCATCGGGTTTCTCTTGTAAGCCATCGCTGAAGATCCGATCTGGCTCTTTTCAAACGGCTCTTCCACTTCCTTGAGATGCTGGAGAAGACGAATATCATTGGAGAATTTTGTGGCACTGGCCGCGATTCCTGCCAAAACATTCAGTACTCTTGTGTCCACCTTGCGGGAATATGTCTGTCCCGAAACAGGATAGCAGGAATCAAATCCCATTTTTTCGGCAATCATCTGATCTGCTTTCACGCACTTGTCATGATCCCCATTGAACAGTTCAAGGAAAGAAGCCTGAGAGCCCGTGGTCCCTTTCGAGCCCAGCAGTTTAAGGGATCCCGAGACATAATCCAGATCCTCCAGGTCCATCATGAACTCATTGATCCAGAGGGTGGCCCGCTTTCCGACTGTCGTGGGCTGGGCCGGCTGAAAATGAGTAAATGCAAGTGTCGGAAGATCTTTATACTGATCGGCAAATTTCGCAAGTTCCGCAATAACATTGACCAGTTTTTCGCGGACAATACCAAGCGCTTCCCTCATGAGTATAATATCCGTATTGTCTCCGACATAACAGGATGTCGCACCGAGATGAATGATTCCCTTCGCTTTCGGGCACTGCAGTCCATATGCATAAACATGGCTCATAACATCGTGGCGCACCTGCCGCTCACGTTCCTTCGCGTCAGCATAATTGATATCATCGGCGTGTGCTTTGAGTTCTTCAATCTGCTCATCCGTTATATCAAGTCCGAGCTCCTTCTCTGTCTCGGCTAGTGCGATCCAGAGTTTTCTCCAGGTGCGGAACTTCCTGTCCGGAGAAAAGACCTCCTGCATTCTGCGGCTCGCGTAGCGTTCCGAAAGAGGACTTACATATCTGTCTGTAACTTCCATCCTGTTATCTCCCGTATTATATTCTATTAACATTGAGATTTACTGGTTCTCCGCGAATAATATACACTATTCACCGACATTATTCAATATTTCTTCTTTATGTCCCCGTGGACGCATGATATTCTTCCGCCAGATCCTGTACGAAAGCATAAATATCTTCAGGTATCTCTACCTCTATTCCCTTGCGCGCCACACTGAGAACTTCTTCCGCCTCACGGATGACGTCATCATCAAAATCCTTCTCATCCGGAAGCTCACTCAGATAACTGCGCAGTTTTGAGATATCCTCTCTGTATTTTCCTCTTGGGCGGGTCATCCCGAGCGCTTCGACGTAGCTCATAACGTGTTCTCTGGTCGGCCGCAGTTCCATTGATTTGCGCAGGGATGACAGAGCCTCGTCGAACAGCATGAGTTTCATCTCTGCTACTCCCCGGTTATGCCATACAGAACTTAAAAACGCGCTCTGAAATTCAACATTATCCGCTTCATCAATGATCTGTCGGTATACTCTGGCGGAAGCAGTATATTTTCCTGCCCTGCAGAGAGAATCACCTTTCAGTTTCATTTTAAGCGGAGACGGCAGATTCAGGAATGCGCTCATATTATCCGTATAGCGGATCAGTTCGTTCTGGGAAAAGTATCCTATCTCCCGGAACACGGTCGTAACAAATTCCATGATGCTGTTTCTTCGAGTCATGGCATGTTCCATCTTGAGCGCCAGTCTGGGCTGACCAAGCTCGGTCGCCACCCAGGATGTCAGTCGTGTGTTCATGACAGTCGCGTCAAGAAGCGGGACATTGTTCGTAAAGAAATAGCACAGTTCTTCGATCGAATAAATATTGGTACTTATATTCTCAAGAAAGAACGGATTTTCCGCGGTCTTCACGCGGCACAGTCGATATCCGGCCATATTTCCTCCTTCCTTCATTCCTGTACATTCTGAGGGAATGCCACCCTCTTCGTCCATCTCAGATGCGTGGCCGGGAAAAATCCTCCGAAGCCGAGATCCTCGGCAGTGATCACACATTCCGATGCGGAACTGCAGTGCAGTTCAAGCCGCATTCTTGTTGCTCTCGCGGGACGTCTGGGCAGGTCCGGAAGCTCCATCTTCACCAGTTTTCTCGCACTTCCGTCCATGGGGACCATGGCAAATGTCAGATCATCTTTTCCGTCAAGTATGATTTCGCACACCCCTGTCTCCTCGAACCAGTTCTTTCCGGACATAAGCAGCGGGATGAACATCATTTTTCCGTCAACGATCATATCCATCCCAACTTCAGTCTTCAGAAGATCGGGACTCATATAGATCCTTCCCTTAATGGCCTTCTTCTCACATATTTCGTATGCGGCATAGCAGGCTCCCTTAACGAACAGATTGTCACCGTAGAAGATTCGCCTTTTTCCTCTGTTAAGGAAACGAATTGATTTTTGCGGCCAGTCGGTGTCAAATCCGTCACCGGTTATAAGGACGCCCGAATAGATGTCCTGTTTCATATGCTTTGCGGCAAATTCCAGAAAGCGGTCATCTCTTTGAGAAGGATCTTCCGGAAGCTGGCAGATGTCATATGACTCCACTTTTACTACAGCGGGTCTTAACGCTTTCTGCTCACTCAGCTCATGATACTGAACCGTATTCCCGCCGAAAACAAAAAGTGCAATATTGCGGGTCCAAAAATCCGGTCTCTGGCTATAGGAATAATAATAGAAGCTTTCCATGTAATCCTGAAGTGAATACTGCTCCGTGGCAAAGCCGATCGAAGCAAGAGCCCTTCTCATATTCTCTACAAGAATAACGTCCAATTTTTCTGTCGTTATCATGATTTTCGACACGCCGGCCACAATATCCTTCAGGCCGGTCAGTTTCAGTGACTCCCTGAAGAAGAATGCCAGAAGCTGCCATGCACGGGGCAATTCCCCTTCTTTTACCGGTTCATCGGTCGGCATTTCTGTCGCTGCGCGTTCGTAAAGGTCGGCCAGATAGATGCCTCCCATCTTTTTGCCAAAATACTCCGCCTCCAGTCCGAAATGCCATTCATTCCGATCCGGTTTTCTGCCGATCGCTGTCGCGAACCTGTAAAGATTGGTCCCGACTTTCGTGGGTATGCAGACCGGTTCTTCCGCTTTTCGATCATAATAACAGATCTGTGAAAACTCCCGGTTAAATTCAAATCCTATAAGGACATTGCGAACTTCGTTCAAAACTTATCCTCCAGTACGAATAATGTATCTACCAGCTGTCTTGTCTGACGATACTGACTGATTTTCTCGATCAGGAGCTCCGGCTCCTCCGATTCACACAGCTCCAGCATCTGATTGATCATCTGATACTGGCTTCTCCCTTCCATATCACAGGTATCGGCCTTTGCGGAAAAATCTTCACTGCGCCACTCGTTCCCGTCTCTGCTGATCGTAATATAGTATTCCAGCGTCTCTCCGTAGAACAGAACAAATTCTTTCGAGAAGATTCCCTTATAGACCCGCTCCAGCGGTACCGTATCATAAGGCTTCTCCATTTCACCCGCCGACAGGAGCCTGTAATGCAGAATAACTGTGTCGTCAGGCCGTGCATGCTGCTCGACAAAAATTTTGTCATCAAGTTCATACTGAGCAAGGAAAGAGACCGGAAGATTCTTAAAGAAAGCGAATCGATAGCCTCTGATCGCACATTCATCGAGAATAGAATCGATCAGAGCCTCCTCATGGATCGTAAAACTGCTCTTTTTCTTTGTGTAATACAGAAGAAGTGCAATTCTCCAGATTTGTTCGGTTTCTTCCCCGTTATCGATGCACCGGACAATATATTTGGCGGAATAATCGTCAATAGCCTCACCGGCAGCAAAGCAGCGATCTGCCTCGAAAGTCAGGTAATTTGAAATCGTAGCGTTGCGTCCGAAATGTTCGGCATAGTTCTTTAGGATCTGTCCGCCCTCCGGCAGTATTCTCTGAACAAATATACACCTGTTCAAAATTCTTCCGTCCAGCTTTTCCGTGTCGACGACCAGGCCTTCGGCCGCTTTTCGGATTTTTAACATCTGATCCAGGCTGCCGTTATAATACTCCGTAAGATATCTGAGCATTTCCTCATCATACTTATTCTGTCTGAAAGCGGCCAGAGCAAGCATGAGGATCTCCTCATCGTATTTTCCTTCGCCCCTGGTGATCACATAATTTGCCAGACGGACGAGCTGCCCCGGATCGATCCTGTCATATCCGAACTTACTGAGCAATAAAAAGGCTTCCTGATAAAATCCTCTGGAAATCATGGCATTTGCCAGAAGGACCTTGTCCTCACCTGCAAAAACACGGTAATCGACCCTCTGCAGATACTGGTCGAGAGATTCATTCTCCGCATGGTCGGCAATATATCTGAGGATTCCGCTTCTTATTTTCGTTCGGAATTCCGGTGTGAACTCGGATGAACCCTCAATTCTCTTCATGGCGTCAAAGTTCTCGATGGAGATATCTTCAAGCACGCCCTGACCCATGGCTGTATTGAGAAGGAAACCTGTAGAATCACAGTCTTTGGCCCGGCAGATCCTGCTCAGTTCCGTGCGGTCCATGAGCGGTGTCTCGGAGAACGGTACTCCGTTGACGAATCGGTTGCCCCTCCCGTCGGAAAAGAGAATTTTGGCGTTCGGTGTATAGCGGCTGATAAAAGCCTCCCCCTGACGCACCGTGTAAATGTCCTCTCTGCAGAGTTCCTCATGGCACACGATCACTTCGCGCACCCTTGAGTCATCCGTATAGACACGGTTCGTGAACATAACATCCGCAATTTCCCGTTCCAGATCAAGCAGTGCGAACTCTTCGCTGAATGTCTGATAGAGCACGGCGTAGCTGCTGTCAATTCTCCTCTTTTCAAGAGATTTGACGGCAAATTCTGACATTGCCTTTCTATACTGGTCAAATGTCTCGGGATCACGGTCACGATTGCGGATGACATTTGCATAAACAAATGCCTTTCTGCGATCAGACAGCGATGTATTCAGCGCAAAATACTTGCGGATCGGTTTCGGCAGAAGTTTCTGATAAGTATCAGGCATGGTCTCTACGTAAAATTCATAGAGCCTGGTAATATGATAATCGCTCTCCACGGCCAGTGAATACCATTTAAAGTACTCGGCATGTACCGGCATCCCCTTCATGAGCAGTCGTACGATAGCTTCCAGCAGTTCCGGAAGCGGATACATCTCGTATGCTCCTGTCAGAAGACGATATACGGGCTGCGTAAAAGTTTTCTCATTTTCGGACAAATGAGCCATTCGGCTTGCCAAATCCTTAGGAAGCACCTGCTTTCTGACCGCAAATACCATCACGTGACGCATAAAGGAATTCAGGCGTCTCATGTAGGAACCGTCACGCCTTAAAAGATTGAGAGCTTCGATATATAGAAGCGGACTTCTGCACCCCGATTTGAAGATCTGCTCCATGGCATACATTTTCTTGGCGGGCGAACGCAGGAAGTCCGGATCGATCCTGAACAGGATCCAAAGGAGAAGAAAGCTCTCCTGATCTTTCCGGAACCACTCACGAACATGACCCACGATATCCATCTGGCGGGGATCAAGATACCCCGTGATATGCCCCATATAAAGGAACATGGCCTTCGCTTCCGCCGATTCTCCCCGAAAATCTCTGGCGGAGAGTTCTTTCATGATGAGGCCCGCTCCCTGCCTGTTGCCAGCGGTCTCCTCAATATACGCTTCATACAGCTCATAGAGTGTCGGATAATCTCCCATCTCACGAATAGCGGTGAGGAGACTTCTTGTTCCGGTACAGTAAGCCTTCCGCTCAATTTTATCCGTCTCGTAATCCACATACAGACGTGTGAGTTTGATCAGATTCTTCCTCGAGATGGTCCCCATATCCACACGGATCGGGCCGTTCTTCGACGCAACGACCGGGATCTCGATGATCTGGCTTTGGGTACTGATCGTAATTTTTCCGAAATAGCAGCCCTTGCCCAGCCGGTCGCCATGCACGATATAATTAAAATCGCATACAGAACCGACAAAATCGTCAGACGTGATCCTCTTTCTGGGAATTTCCAAAAAATCCGAGTCAGCTTCGGCATGTATGTCCAGATAACCCCATCCGCTTCGATGGAGGATGACCGTGTTGCGCTGAGATCCGGTAAGATTATAGTATTTTCCTTCCTCCGCGTCAGCAGAGATCGATACGGGTTCCTTGCATCCGGTCGCAACAAGAAATTCCTCAACGCGCTGATAGGTGACCGGATTTCTCGACAGGCCCCTGTATAATGCTCTTGTCTCTTCATCACATCCTGCCAGGACGACCTGAAAGGCCGGACTCATAAAGACCCTGTACGCTTCCTCGTAGTTTCCTCTTGCCAGCTGAGCGAAATCCTTCAGATTCCGGATCATACCGTATGCAGACTCCACCGGGCTGACAACAACGTGAACTATCACCGGAATATTATATTCCCCGGCACTGGTCGCGAGATGTATATTTCCGCGTATACAGTCGCCACCGGAAAGCCCGGTCGTAAAAACACCGAAATGCAGACGGAAAGAGGGACCGTTAAAACGCTCCCTTTCCGGAACTATGCGGGCATCGTCCGTCGATACATATGCGCGAAGCCTTATATTATCATCTGTGCTGACAATGAGATCAGCCTCATAGTTCTCCCCTTCATTCACGGTCGCCTCGAACCGTTCCGAAGAGAACGTCAGTTGTGTTGGAATGCTGTCGTATTTGTCATCATTTTCGTAGATCGTGCGAATCAAATCTGCTTCCGTCCTTATTTGTTTTTTCAAGCTGCCTTTCAGGCAGTAACACAAAATGAATTATACATCATAAAAAATAACCATGCAATGTTGCCTGATACGCATTACGAAGACCGTTATCAGAGCATATCGAACAGAGAGATCTGATTCGATTCGGGGATATCCCCCAGTATACCGTATTCGTTGAACAGATCTATGATCGTCTGAGAAACCTTGGTCCTCTGCCGGAAGTCATCTCTGGACAGGAAAGGTCCGTTCTTCGCTGCCTCCTCGATTGATTCGGCTGCGGATTCACCCAGTCCTGCAATGGAACTGAAAGAAGGCATCAGTTTTCCGTCCAGGATCGTAAACTTCGTGGCTTTAGCCTTGTACAGATCCAGTCTGTGGAATTCGAACCCGCGGGCATACATTTCTCTTACGATCATCATGTCCTTGAGCATTTCCTCTTCTTTAGGCGATTTATCCGTCTTTTCTTCCAGTTCTTCCGCATGATGTTCCAGGACATCCCTTCCCTGCGCCATAATGACATAGTCAAAAGTCGTGACACGAATGGAGAACATGGCAGCGTAGTATGCGAGAGGATAATTGATCTTATAATAGGCAATACGAAATGCATTCATTACATAGGCTGCGGCATGTGCCTTCGGGAACATATACTTGATCCTTTTGCAGGATTCTATATACCATTCAGGCACATTGTGCTCCCGCATTTCCGCTTCCTGATCCGGTTTTAATCCCTTTCCTTTTCGTACCGCCTCCATGATCTTGAAGGAATGTTCCGGCTCAACGCCCCATGCAATCAGGTTGAGCATGATATCATCACGGGTACAGATCGCGGTCGAAAGCGTGCAGTCCCCGTTCTTAATGAAATACTGGGCATTATCGAGCCATACATTCGTCCCGTGTGAAAGACCGGAAATTCGGATCAGCTCCGAAAGGCTCTTCGGCTTTGTATCTCTGAGCATGCCCATAACAAAGTTGGTTCCGAATTCCGGAACACCGAGTACCCCGAGGTCTATACCGCCCATATCCTCCGGTCTTACTCCCAGAGCCTCTGTCCCTGTGAACAGAGAGAGGACACCCGGGTCGTCAAGGGGAACTTCCAGCGGATCCGTCCCGGTCAGGTCTTCCAGCATACGTATGATCGTGGGATCATCATGCCCGAGAATATCGAGCTTCAGAAGATTCCTGTCGATCGAGTGATAATCAAAATGAGTAGTGATGATATCGGAAGTCATGTCATTTGCAGGATGCTGTACCGGTGTGAACCAGTTGATATCCATGCCTCTGGGCAGAACGATAACACCTCCCGGATGCTGTCCGGTCGTTCTCCTGACACCGACGCAGCCCTGAGCAAGCCTCTCCAGCTCACAGTCTTTTTTGGTCATACCCTTATCTTCGAAGTAATGTCTCGCCAGACCATATGCAGTCTTTTCAGCGACCGTACCGATTGTTCCGGCTTTGAACGTCTGACCTTTTCCGAAAATGACTTCTGTGTAGGCCTGAGCGACCCCCTGTTCATCTCCGGAAAAATTCAGGTCAATATCCGGCTCCTTATCTCCCTTAAATCCAAGGAATGTTTCAAAAGGAATGTCAAATCCCATTTTCTTTAAGGGCGTTCCGCACACCGGGCATTTCCTGTCCGGCATATCCGCCCCGCATCTTCCGCCGTAGGCCCTGACTTCCTCGGAATCAAAATCCACATAGTGGCATTCCGGGCACAGGTAATGAGGCGGCAGAGGATTTACTTCCGTTATATTGGACATCGTTGCCACCAGTGAAGAACCGACCGATCCTCTGGATCCCACAAGATAACCGTCTTCTCTGGATTTTTGGACCAGGCGCTGAGCGATGATATACATAACGGCATATCCGTTCTTGATGATGGATGTCAATTCCTTGTCCAGACGCGAAACGACCTGCTCAGGTATCGGATCACCATATATTTTCCGGGCTGTATCATAACACATATTCTGCAGATCTTCATCGGAATTCTCGATGACCGGCGGACATTTGTCCGGGTGGATCGGTGATATGTGCTCTATCATATCCGCAATTTTATTTGTATTCTCTACGACCACCTCATAAGCTTTCTTCTGGCCGAGATAGGAAAATTCTTCCATCATCTCTTCCGTCGTATGAAGATACAGAGGCGGCTGCCCCTCATCTTTAAATCCGTGACCTGACTGTATGATCGTCCTGTAGATTCCATCCTCCGGGTTGAGAAAATGTACATCACAGGTGGCGACGCACGGTTTCCCGAAATCATCCGCCAGTTTCACAATTTTTTTATTGATCTCCCGAAGATCATTTTCATTGCGGATACCGCGGGTATGTTCACGGACCATATATTCATTATTACCGACCGGCTGTATCTCCAGGTAATCATAAAAATTAACGATCTTGGCAATCTCCGAGTCCGGCTTTTCGTTTAGTACCGCCTGATAAAGTTCACCTGCAGAGCAGGCCGATCCGATGATCAGTCCTTCACGATGTTTTAAAAGCAGGGATCTCGGAACTCTCGGTCTTTTCTTAAAATACCTGAGATGTGATTCAGACACGAGCGTATATAGATTTCTCCTGCCGGTCTCATTTTTAGCAAGAAAAATAATATGATAATAAGGAAGGTTCCGAATTCGTTCATCGGAGACCATTCCCTTTTCATTGAGCATTTTATACGTAGTCAGACCCTGTTTCTTCATGATATCCTGTATCTGAAGCCATGCATGAGCCATCGCCCTGGCGCGGTCATCCGCACGGACAGGATTGGGGCACTGTATTTTCAGGGCTTTACATAATTTTTCCAGCGTACCCCTGCTCACATGCGGCATAAGATACCGGACACAGGACGGTATATCAACAATCGTCCTTTCTGTCTCGACATCAGAGCCATCCGCGCCTTTGGTGCGTATATTCCATGACAGACCGGCTTTCCGCAGTGCATGCTCAATAAAAGCCGTTTCCGTCTCAGCGTCGAAGGATACGAGCGTCATATCACCTGCGAATGCCAGAAATCTCTCCATTGCTGTCCGATTGTCCGGTGCGCCGGAGACCATGTCGTCATTTATTCTGGTCTCACGTATAAAAGAGAATGGGAGAGGTTTTCCGGGATTGATCAGAGTCGTAAAGCTTTCCGTGAGATTTCCCTTAACGATCTTCTGCGCAGATATCTCCACAAGATCATTCGATATGGCACTCGGTCCGGTAGCTACCGTCTGAAAGACAACGACCGGTTCGGCGGTCTCCCGGTCATCCGGTCCTTTTACGAGGCTCACCATATCATCCACCAGATACCCTTCACATCCGTAAATGACCTTAAAATCCGGATCTTTTTCGTCAGAAGCATGATGTGCTTCCGGGAAAGCCTGAACAACACCGTGGTCAGTAATTGCCAGAGCTTTCATTCCCCATCCTTTGGCCTGTCTGATGATATCCTTAGCCGATGATACAGCATCCATATCAGACATCTTCGTGTGGCAGTGCAGCTCAACACGTTTTACAGGTGCATGATCTGACCGGGTATCCCTGAAAGGACTGATCTTCTTTAAGGAATATACGGTTTTGATCATAATTTCCTTTTCGAACCGGTCAAAATCCATCATTCCTTTTACGAGAAAGCATTTCCCGCTTTTGATCTGCTCGGTGTAGATACCGAGTTCCTCAGGAAGCAGCCATAATTTGAACCGGATACTGTCCGTATAGTCCGTCAGAGCCGCTGTCAGTATAATTTTCCCGTTTCTGGTCTCATGGCTCTCCACCTGAAATACTTCACCGCGCACGACGACCTCATGCGGATCTTCTCCGAGGGAACTGATCGGCACGGGATCTTCCGGGATACCTTTTCCCAGGATAACGTCAGGATCATTTGCAATAAAGCCTTTCTGCTGACGATACTTTTTATCGGAAGCATTCGGAAGCTTCTGCGAAGGCTCCGCCTGCTTTTTCTCCTTTCGGCTGATGTTCTTTCGCACGACATCGGAAACCTTGCTGCGGATCCTCTCAGCGTCGACTTCAAAAAGTTCACTGACATCATTCGAGACGATCGTCCCCTCCACACGGACATAGGAAAACCCCGCACGCTCACAGAAGACCTTCTCCAGATAGTCAAGAAGTTCTTCCTTGCGCCTGCGGGCAATGATACTGTCCGGTATCTCGGCATAGACAAGACCGTTTTCACTGAATGTAAGCTTCGTATGCAGAAAAGTCTGATACAGAAGCGGGCTCACGTTCGAAAGCTCCGCATTCATACTGGTCCTGTAGACACGGTAAAAATTAGCGGGCGTATACTGGGAAGACAGGCGGAAACGTTCTATGATATGAACCTCCATCTCGACATCCCCGAAGATCTGATCCGAGATTGCCTCCTCGATCTCATATATATGCTTTTTCTTTATCCAGTTATCAGAACAAATATAAACATGCAGGCGAGTCTTGCTCTGATTAACTGTCAGCCTGTTGACTGTGACATACTCGAGGAGACTTATGATCTCCCCGGAAAGTTTCAGAGATGGAAAAGCCTGCATGAAAGACATTTCTTTATTACTCATAGAGATACGTTTTATTTTGCGCGTTCATTTCTAAAATCACGAGTATTCTGCGTCAGAGATTAAATATCACCGGTCCAGTTCTCCAGCTCTTCTCTCAGAGCTCCGAGAAGTTCCCTTTCAGGCACCTTGCGGATGATTTCTCCGTGCCTGATCAGAAGACCAGTGCCTTTTCCTCCGCATATACCGAGATCTGCTTCGGCAGCCTCACCCGGTCCGTTGACTATGCAGCCCATGACGGCGACCTTTATATCAAGCGGAATCCCCTCCACCATACGCTCCACATCATTTGCCAGACTGATCAGATCGATCTGTGTTCTGCCGCATGTCGGGCATGACACGACTTCTATGCTCCCGCGGCGCAATCCGAGTGTCTGCAGAATTCTCTTGCCTACGCGTACTTCTTCCACCGGATCTCCGGTCAGAGAAACGCGGATCGTATCCCCGATACCCTTCGCAAGAATAACACCCAGACCCACAGACGATTTTATGGTCCCTGAATAGACCGTCCCGGCTTCTGTGATTCCCACATGAAGAGGGTAATCTGTCTGTTCCGCGATCAGCTCATGTGCACGGATGCACATCAGGACATCCGAGGACTTAATACTTATGACCATCTGATCATAGCCCAGTTCTTCAATTATTCGAACTTTATCCAGCGCGCTCTCCACAAGACCTTCGGCCGTGACATGTCCGTACTTCTGAATAATATCTTTTTCGAGAGAGCCCGAATTGACGCCGACCCGAATCGGGATGTGACGTTCCTTAGCCATATCGACGACAGCTTTGATCCGGTCATGTCCGCCTATGTTTCCCGGATTGATGCGAATCGCATCCGCACCGTTCTCCATTGCGGCGAGGGCCATTCTGTAATCGAAATGGATGTCCGCAACGATCGGAATATGAATACTCTTTTTGATTTTTGAAAATGCCTCAGCCGCCTCGAGTGTAGGAACGGTAGAGCGAATGATATCGCACCCGGCCTCCTCCAGCCGCAGGATCTGCGCTATAGTCGCGTCCGCATCCTCAGTATGTGTATTGGTCATGGACTGTACGGTAATCGGATTTCCGCCTCCGATCATTCGGCTGCCGACCCGTATCTCCTTTGTTTTCTCTCTGAATGTGCTCAAAATATGCCTCCCGATCCCGGTAAAATGTCGTTCATTTCCTTACCGGGATCACCCTACTTTACTGTATGTGACGAAGCGGTATGGAATGCCTTCATACTCTTTCACTTCGCTCTCTCTGACGACCTGCCAGGCTTCATCTGCATCAAGGTCCGGATACCATGTATCGGCCGGATAATCCTTTTCTATTCTGGTAACATAGCATGTATCGCAGTACGGTAAAAAAGCATTATAAATACTGCTGCCGCCTATTACATATACATTCTCCGGCTCTTCATCTTTTACCAGTTCCAGGGCTTCTTCTACGGATGAGGCTCTCTCAGCTCCCTTCAGATCAGCATCCGGATTTGTCGTCAGAACGATATTCCTTCTCCCTTTCAGAGGTCTTCCTCCCGGAAAGGACTCAAGTGTTTTCCGTCCCATGATAACACATCTCCCTTTCGTCATGGAACGAAAGAATTTCATATCATCAGGGATGGAGACCAGCAGGTCTCCATCTTTGCCGATTGCCCATCCGTTATCTACGGCTACGATCTGATTCATCAAATGCTGCTCCTTCATAAAAGATATGGGTCTGTCAGATTGCTATCGGAATATTCTTGATCTGTTCGCCGTGCTGATAATTCTCCACGATCAGATCATCCGTGGTAAACTCGTAAAAATCTTTTACTTCGGGATTAAGCGTTACCTTCGGAGCGTCATACGTCCGGCGGGATATTAATTCCTCAACGATCGGTACATGTCTGTCATAGATATGCGCGTCTGCGATCATATGGACCAGCTCGCCCGGATACATATCCACACTCTGAGCAAACATCATGAGCAGGATCGCGTACTGGCAGACATTCCAGTTATTGGCAGCAAGTACATCCTGTGACCTCTGATTCAGGACTGCGTTCAGTGTCAGCTTATCCTCTCCCGGTCTCTGTGTAACATTGAATGTCATGGACCATGCGCACGGATACAGGTTCATCTCATGCAGATCTCTGTGATTATAGATACTGCTTATGATGCGGCGGCTGAACGGATTGTTCTTCAGATCATAGAGGATCCTGTCCGTCTGATCGAACATTCCTTCTTTATACTGACTCTTAAGACCGATCTGATAACCGTAGGCTTTTCCGATCGATCCGTCCTCATCCGCCCATTCATCCCAGATATGCGGCTTCAGATCATGGATATTATTGGATTTGCGCTGCCAGATCCACAGGATCTCATCCATTGCGCTCTTTAACGCGGTACGGCGCAGGGTGATCGCGGGAAATTCTTCTCTCAGATCGTAGCGGTTGCATACACCGAATTTTTTGATCGTATATGCAGGTGTGCCGTCTTCCCAGTGAGGACGTACTTTTTCTCCCCTGGTATCCGTACCTTCCGTCAGGATTTCCCTGCACATTTTTATAAATATATCATCTGCACGGCTCATCGATCATTTATCCTTCTCTTTATCCTTCTCTT
>CAMNDN010000032.1:0-25144 GCA_946535445.1 uncultured Lachnospiraceae bacterium | reverse complement strand
GCGACCAACTTCCAAATAATCTGCAACATAGTATATGCGGTTTTGAGGGTGCGTACGCACGAAAGGGATCTGGCAACAGACCCCTTCTACTCATATTTATAGGGGAATCTTCTAACGGTAGGAAAGCGGTCTCCAAAACCGTCAATGCGGGTTCGATTCCTGCTTCCCCTGTAGGCTTGAGAGGATGTTTCATCCTCTCTTTTTCTTTTCCGTTTGCATTCTTTATCTAACAATTATAAAATGCCATCCATCAAATTAAAAGGGAGGATGAACATGCGCCTTGATTTTGTAGATATGCCTGAAGAGAAGCTTGAAGAAGCCGCTTATGCACTGGAACGCTGTGAAAAGGATCATGGTCTCACCTTTACTGTTCTGGAAAAAGACAGGGCCGAAGCCATTCTTCCTGTCCGGAAAGAGCATCTTAATCTCTATAATATGGTTTATGGAGGATTTGTTTTCAATCTGATGGATGTGGTCGCAGGTATTGCCAACGTCTGCGGAGGAAATGTAGGACCGACTGTATCCGGAAATATAGAGTATATCAGCAGCACACAAGGTCAGGAAATACTGCGATGCACAGGTACTGTGAGAAAGAGCGGGAAAACATTTTCCTACATAGACGTAGAGGTGCTCGGTGCGGACGAAAAACTTTTAAGTAAAGGTTCGTTCATTTATTACAACAGATAAGATACATTATATAAACCACAATAAATTAAAGCCGGATTAAAGATGGATTAAGTTGTTTTTTTATATTACCCTTCCTCATGCCGTCTAACGTAAAAAAAGATGAAACAAAACAACAGCACCTACAGAAATAAATCTGTAAATATAGATGGGTGGAGGAAAACCTATGTGGAACAGAACAGAACTTAAGCAACATGCAAAAATGGCTTTTAAAAAGAACTATTGGCCGGCTGTAGTATCATCAATCGTTTTGGGTACCGCTATTGCGGGGGTCACCGCTTTTTCCGGCTTTCATGCCTGGGGAGAAATACTGAGGGCTCTGTCAGAGACATCCATTCATGTTTCAGCGGGAATCGGTGGAGCAGCTCTACTGGCCCTGCTGTTCAATTTCTTCGTCATGAAGCCGCTTGAAGTGGGCGCAAGAAGATACTTCCTGAACATCTCTGAAGGACAAGGTGATATCAATGATATTCTTTACGGATTCAACAGCAATTACATGAATAATGCTCTTGCTATGTTCCTGAAGGATATGATTATCTCTCTGTGGACTCTGCTTTTCATCATTCCGGGCGTCATTAAGATGTATGCGTATCGTATGGTCCCCTACATAATGGCTGAGAATCCGGAAATGGATGGGGCAGAGGCACTGAAAATCTCCGAGGAGATGATGAACGGACACAAGTGGGATGCATTTGTACTGGATCTTACCTTCTTAGGATGGAAGCTCCTTTCGATCTTCACACTTGGTATCGTCGGTGTCTTCTATGTCAATCCGTATTTCTATACGACGGATGCGGAACTGTATAAGGCAATCAAAAACGAATATAATGGTCCTGAAGTCGAGGAGTCATGCTCTGAAGACTATGCAGGACAGATGGCTTAAGGTCAGAGAGATCAATCTCGGTCGTACCGATAAGGTACGGTCGGGATTTCTTTATTTCGGTTCGTCGTGTATAATGAAACCTGGTAGTTCGTAAAGCACAGATGACCGGGTAAAATAATTTGAAGGAGTGTATAATGCGACGTAAATATTTTTTCTTTGATATAGATGACACTCTTCTTGTTCATGGGCAGAATTGGGAAGGTGATTATGTTCCTGATTCGACAAAGGAAGCTTTGCGGCTTCTGGAGGAGAAAGGACATTTTGTTGCGATCGCGACCGGACGCAGTTATTGTATGGCTGAACAGTATATGAAAGATCTCGGTTTTCGTAATATGGTACATGATGGGGGTAACGGAATTACGATTGACGGGAAGATGATGGGGATCGAACCGCTTGATTATGAAAAATGCCTTGCTTTCCTTGATGAGTGTGAAGAAAAGGGGCTGCCGTGGGCTTTTACTCCCGATGACAGTATCTGGCGACTGGCAAAGGATGAGTCTTTTCAGGGAAAGAGTGAGGACCGGTATATGAGGACTGTGGTCATACCGGGACTTGACCCCCATGATCGGAAGAAGTATCCAAAGTTTCATAAATTGTTCGTAGCCTGTACAAAAGAAGAGGAGAAAAGTCTTAAAACGCTGAAAGATCTGCCTTCGATCCGGTATCTCCCTACTTACCTCTTTATAGAACCGATTAATAAAGCCGGTGGGATTTACCGCGTGCTTGACTATTTCGGAGCCTCTCCGGAAGATGTGGTCGTTTTCGGAGATAATTATAACGATCTGTCCATGTTCATGCCGGAGTGGACGTCGATTGCAATGGGCAACGGTGTTCCTGAACTGAAGGCCAGAGCGACCTATGTGACGACGGATGCGTCGGACGACGGAATTTATAATGCCTGCAGACATTTCGGATGGATATGATTTTCGTACTGACAGAAAAAACAAATTCTGTTACAATAATCTTTTGGTAAAGAAAATTGTAATATAGATGAGTAAGAGGAATATGATAAAAAAGAAAAATATACAAATATTATCCGCAGCTCTGGCTGCATCTCTTTTCCTTATGGGATGCACCGGCAGCAATTCGGCTGCCACTGCGCTTTCGGATGAGTCTGTGACAACGCAGGATGCCTCGGGTGATGAGGGGCGGATAGAGAATGTTCTGACCGAGATCGGACATGCGGATGACAGTTTGTCAGCAGAAGAGCTGAAAAAACAGGCAGCCGGATCAGATGTGTCGGATGCCAGCCTGTCCGATGAAAAAGTTTCGGATGCGGAAGCAGAAAAGAAAGCCAGAGCTGACGCCGAAGCAGAACTTTTAAGCCATGTAAAAGGCATTAAGCACTTTACTACCGTTGAGGGAAAACATCCGGACGTCATGGCCGGTGTCACGTGGGACGATACGATTGCTGAGGTGACATCCAATGAGGATGAGATCAACTGGGATATGCCGGATGTTTATCAGCTTACTTACACCGTCACTGCGAAAGATGGCAGGACAGCCAAATCTTCTATAGATATAGAAGTATATCTGGATCTTGAGCATTACCTTTACGGTATGGAGGGTGCAGTCTATATTCCGGTAGATGGCACATTTGATCCGATGGAACATATTGTGACGGAACCGGAGATCGAGACGATCGAGCCGGATACCAGCGCCCTGGATACTTCAAAGGAAGGAGAGTATCTGATCTCATATAAACTGACTGCCCCGGGCGGTCGTTTTCAGACTGCGGTCCGCAAGGTCACGGTCGGAGAGGAACCGCAGGATACAGGCTATGGAACGGGATACGGAACGGGTGAAGGTCCGGCTGTGGTCGAGAGTGTAGAAGGTTATTCGACTGTTACAGATCTCGGTCTCTGGCGACTGACTGCCTACATGGATACACCTGCGGATCAGGGACCCTACGTAGGGCAGACTGCTTCGGGGGCTCCGCTGGTAGCCGGACGCACCGTTGCGGTATCGGCCGCGACCTGTGCCCGTCTTGGCCTGGAGTTCGGTGACAGGCTTATGGTCGACGGACATGTGTATGTTTTGGAAGACCACGGCGGATCTGCCATGTATGACAGCGACTGGCTGGATATCTACGTAGATAATGAAGCCGATGAATACTCGGATGCCTTCAACCGATATGCGGAGGTATATCTGCTGAGATAAAAGCTTTAAAAAAAATTAAAAATAGATTAGCCCTCTTCTCCGGAGATTCGTATAATTATATGAAAGCGAAAACAAAGCAGTTCGGAAGAACTGATAACAAAAAAGAAAAATAAATTACAATCAAAGGAGAAGAAGCGAAGATTTGTCGCTTCCGGAAAGGAAAATAAAATGGAAAAGACATTAAGAACACTTTTTGATTATCAGAAATTTGAAGGAAACAAGCGTCTCTCAGCTATGATCAGTGATGTTGAAGATCGATATGGTCTGGCACTTAATGATGCTGATCTGGAATTTGTGAACGCTGCCGGCACATTTGACGGAGATAAAGCGACACGCAGACCTTCAAGAAATAAAGACGAAAAGAAATTCTGAAAAATATTAAGAATTGAATTATAATAAATCGGAGGGACGAGGGATCGCCCCTCCTTAAAGTGATTGGATGGTGAACACATGGCTGCTGTAAAAATGACTTACGATGAAGTTTATGAAAAATACGCTGATAAAGTGAAAGGATATATCTATCCGAAAGTGACGAATCGCGCTGATGCCGAAGACCTTCACTCTGCAGTATTTATTAAGGTATATCAGAAATTTGATACGTTTGATCAGTCCAAGGCTTCTGTTTCGACATGGGTATATACGATTGCCCGGAACACAGTCATTGATTATTTCCGCGCACGGAGAATTCATGAGGAAGTGCAGGAAGACTCCGCTATTTCCGAAGATAATGTGGCGGATGATCTGCTGAATCAGGAGGCGCTGGAAGAACTGGCGGATGCTCTCGAGCAGCTTCCGCAGAGAGAACGGGATCTGATCATCCTTCATTATTACAGTGGCCTGACATTAAAAGAAGTTGCTGTAAAACTGCACATGTCTTACAGCAACTGCAAATTGGTCCATAATAAAGCTCTTATGGGACTTCGGACCCTGATGCAGATCGACTGAGGAAGGATCAGATCCATTCTTCAGCCAGATCGTAGATCAGACGCTCTGTTTTATCCCATCCCAGACAGGGATCTGTGATTGATTTTCCGTATACATGCTCGCTTTCATCCTGACGGCCGTCTTCAATATAGCTTTCTATCATAAAGCCTTTGACAAGGGAATGGATTTCCGGTGAGATCTTACGGCTGTGCATGACATCTTTCGCAATTCGGGATTGTTCATTATACTGCTTTCCGGAATTGGAATGATTCGTATCAACGATCACAGAAGGATTCTTCAGCCCTTTCTGTTCATAGAGTCTGTGGACCAGCTCAAGATCTTCGAAGTGGTAATTCGGGTGATTGTTGCCGAACTTATCCACGTAGCCGCGAAGAATAGCATGAGCGAGCGGGTTTCCGGGACTCTTGACTTCCCATCCTCTGTACAGGAAGGTGTGACTGCTTTGCGCTGCAATTATGGAATTCATCATAACGGAAAGATCACCGCCTGTCGGATTTTTCATTCCTGCCGGAATACCTACGCCCGCAGCTGTCAGTCTGTGCTGCTGATCTTCGGAGGAACGGGCTCCTACTGCCACATAAGAAAGCAGATCTGAGAGGTAGCGGTGATTTTCCGGATACAACATTTCATCTGCACAGGTGAAGCCTATTTCATCAGCTGCGCGCTTATGCAGGCGGCGGATCGCCAGAATACCCTCGAGCATGTCTGACGGCTTATCGGGATCGGGCTGATGGAGCATTCCCTTGTATCCTGTGCCGACCGTTCTCGGTTTGTTGGTATAGATCCTGGGCACAATTACGATCCTGTCGGATACTTTATCCTGAACGGTCCGAAGCCGGTGGATATAATCCAGGACCGGATCTTCGTGATCCGCGGAGCATGGACCGATAATGAGCAGACATCGATCGTCCTTTCCCTCAAAAATATCTCGAATGACCCTGTCTCTTTCTGCTTTCAGCTTTTCCACGGCCGGCCCGACCGGATACTGTTCCTTGACCTCTTTCGGCGTAGGAAGTTTCCGATAGAATACCATATCCATTTTTTCCATAATAATCTCCTCTGAACAGTTCTTAAAAACTGTTTTCATGTATATTCCGGTCACAAAAAGAACCGGCATATTCGTGCGTCAACGCGTTAATGTATTAATGCAATTTACTATACCATGCTTTCTTTTTTTAGACAAGGATAATTCACATAATGTTCATTGACTAAAGCAACTTTTGTGATACTATACCTATAACAGATAAAAAAGCTGAGCTTTTTATTATAGTTAAATGGCCACAGCAGTCAGTTCTGACGTATTAATAGACAGAACGGATTATATTTAAGGGAGGTACTACTATGGCGGATTTTAATAATATAAATAATCAGGGAAGTTTTGAGAATTATGATTTGGGCGGCAGCTACGGGCAGGATTACTATTATCAGGAAGCGCAGGCCCCGTCCGAATCTCTGAGCACATACACCGCAAAGACATTTTTATGGATGTTTTTCGGGCTGATGGTCACATTTGCCATTTCGGCAGGTCTGGTGTATACCGGTACTGTTTATAATCTTATTACGGGGACCGGCACGATTGTCCTGATCGTTGTCCTGATTGCACAGCTCGCGGTCGTTGGAATCCTTTCCGGACTTGTCAGAAAACTGTCGGTAGGTGGGGCAAGAGCCTTGTTCCTTCTTTACGCAGCTTTGAACGGAGTTGCATTCTCCGTATACTTTGTCTATTTTAATGTTACCGTCATGGTGCTTGCCTTCGGGGCTACGGCGCTCCTCTTCGGAGGTATGGCGGCAGCCAGTCTGATCTTCAAGATGCAGCTGGATTCCATCAGACCGATCCTCTTCGGCGGATTGATCATGATGATTCTTTTCGGAATACTCAGTTTCTTCATGAATCTCGGAATGCTCAATACACTGCTTTGCTATGTCGGAATTGCTCTCTTCATGGGCTATACCGCATATGACACGAGCAAGATCAAAGACAATTATTACTATTATTCGGGGACCGGCGATAGTGCGATGCTTGAAAAGGCTTCTGTCTTCTCGGCTCTGCAGCTGTATCTTGACTTTGTGAATCTTATGCTTTATATCATCCGTCTCTTCTCGAGAAGCAGCGGTAGCAGCAGCAGGAACTGATGACAGTCAGACCTGCCGGCTGATCCGGAGGGATGATACAAGCTGAGAGAGGACTTTTTTCTAAGAAAAAAATACTAAAAGTTTTATAAAATAGTGCAAAAAAGAGGCGAAGGGTACCAAATATACCTTTTGCCTCTTTTTTATGGCTTGCAGGGAATTTGACACTGTTGTATTATAGTTGTGTTATAAAAATGTTAAACAGTTATTAAAATGTATTAAAGGAGTATTGTTAAATGTTCAGAAGCAACGGTCTAAAAAAACTTCTCTGCATGATAATTGTATTCTCACTCGTTTTTTCAGGAAGCGCTTTTTCTGCTTTCGCATTGGAGGAGAATGACAATGACATTATTCTTTCGGATGACTCCGCAACAGAAGAAGCGATCGCGGAGCTTGGCGATGAGAATTATATAATAGAAGGGGAGACAGACTTAATAACAGAAGAGACAGTATCTCCGATCAACGAGGAAGAAGAGGTCATTTCTGATGATCTGGAGATCGTTGATGAATTATCGACCGGAGACGAGGACACGGAACATGTCTCAGAGAGTGTAGATCAGGCAGAAGAAGATCTGTCGATGGTAGATTCACTGGAGGAAGGTCTGACGGACAGCAGCCTGACAGACAGCAGTCTCACCGACAGCAGTCTGACAGACAGCAGTCTGACGGACAGCAGCCTTACGGAGGAAACTCTGGTAGGTGCCAGCGACAATATTGAAGAGGGTCTGTATCTTATTCAGTCCGCGCTTGACACGAAGGCGTGTATTGGTATTGCCGGCAATTCGACAGCGAATCAGGCCAATGTAGAGCTTGTTTCCAAGACTGGCGGATATGGACAGTTCTTCTATATTAAAAAGACTTCCGACGGATATTATCAGTTCGTCAATTACTATACAGAAAAAGCGATCCATATTCCGGGCGGCGGTAAGGCTCCCGGAGCGAATGTCGTTCAGTATGCGCTGCGTGACCTGAATGCTCAGAAATGGAGCGTTAATTATGTATCCGGCAGCACGTATGTAACGATCCAGTCCGTTTCCTGCGGTCTTTTCCTTGACTGCGCAGGTGCAAAATCTGCTCCCGGAACAAACATTCAGCTCAACAAAAAAACGAATAATGTCAGGGAGGAAATGTGGAGACTTATTCCGGCATATGGAAAAGTTGCAGTAGAATCACGACTTATTGATGCAAAGATCTCAAAAGGGTATTATCATATTAATGTAAAGGGTCACACTAATTTAGCGGCTCATGTTTCGGGCGCTTCCACTGCTGCGGGTGCAAGCATTATGCTCAGGACACTCGGCGAGTCGTATTCTCAGGCTTTCGCGATCTATCCTCAGGGAGATGGTCTTTATAAGATAAAGAATATAAGATCAGAAAAGTATTTTGCGACTTCCAACGGATCGGGCGGAACATCGAATATAGTACAGAAGAATGCGTCATCCGGTGATGCCTCACAGCTTTGGTATATCCTGCAGGATCCGGAAAACGGACATATTGTTATTAAGCCTTCCAACGCAAAGCATGCAGTTATGACGGCCAGAAGCGTAAGCACGGGGAGTAATATTCTGAACGACACGTTCGTGAATGGCTCCAACCAGTTCTGGGCGTTTAAAAAGATATCTGTATTTGTAAAGAATGCGCAGTATAATACGTCACAGATGGTCTGCTATATTTCACCGGCATCAGCGCCGGTAAAGACTTTGGGCGTCAAAGGAGGAAGCTTTAATAACCTGGCGGACATACAGATCACTACAAGCAGCGACAGTAATGCTCATAAGTGGCGGGTGGTCCCCAACGGAGACGGCACATACAGAATACTGAATGTTAAGACCGGGAAAGCTCTTGATGTGTACGGTGCCAATTTTGTTGCCGGGGCAGATGTAAACCAGTATATGTCAAACGGTACAAATGCTCAGAGGTGGAGATTCCGCTATACCGGCAGTGAGGATGGAAGTATTTATATTATATCTGACGATGAGAATTATGTCCTGGATATCCAGGGAGGAATCTGCCGGAACGGCTCAGATATCTGCATCGCCAGAAAAGGAACAGCCGGCTCGCAGAGATTCCTCCTGCAGAAGACGACCGTAAATAAAAAAGCATCATGGGTCACAGAAGCGAACAACAAGAGATACTATTACAATTCTCTCGGACAGCTGTTCTATGGATGGCATAAAATCGGAGGAAGTATCTATTACTTCTTCAACAGGACTACCGGAGTCATGGCCCGCAATACAACGATTGACGGCTTTACGATTGATTCCGAAGGCGTAAGTAATAAGACAGATTTTGTTACGGCGACAGGCTCAAGAACGATTCGAGGTCTGCTGACCAATGCGGTCGCTCCGGCAGGAAGAGTCCTTTATATCTGGGGCGGAGGTCATGGAGGAGTAGATACCAGCAAGATCGGAATCCTTCCCGGCTGGACCTCTTTCTATAACTCCCATGTGAGCAGCTCCTATGACTATAACGGTTACCGCTGGCAGTACGGAATGGGACTGGATTGCTCGGGCTTTGTAGGATGGACCGTTTATAATACGCTGTTTACAAAAGATGATGTTATGGATATAGATAACACCTCTACAGGAATTGCTGCAGACTATATCAGCAGAGGCTGGTGCTATCATGCCGAAGGGTTCAAACCGGGAGATATCGTGAGCAGGAACGGACATGTATGGATCAGCATGGGAACATGTTCTGACGGTTCTGTTCTTATCATGCACTCTACACCTCAGGGCGTTCAGCTGAGCGGTACAGAAGGCAAGTCTCTGGAACTTGCTTCGAAGTATATGACAAGGATCAGCAAATCAACGGGCTGGCCGTTCCCGGTCAAGCAGTACGGCGCGGGATATCTCGCATATGTCGGGAAAGCAACCTGGAAAGTCGACGGCTCCGGCATTTTAACAGATCCTGAAGGACTTCAGAAAAAATCTGCAGAACAGGTCTGCAAAATCATCTTTGGTTATTGAGGAAGGGGATGTTGAAACTGTGAAAAAGAAATTTATTTCTGTAATGCTCCTGGCGGTCATGACGATCAGCCTGGGAGCATGCGGTGAGAAGGGGGAGGTTCCCAGATACGGTCTGGTGACAAATTCTGCCGGAATCGGAACAGACAGTGTGAATGCCGAGATCTGGTCTTCTATTCAGGATGCAGCAGGAACAGAGTATTCTTACAAATACTATACTGCTGAGGAAGATACGAAAAAGGGCATGGACGCACAGTTCGATGCGGCGGCTAAAGAAGGGACCGAACTTGTATTTGCCGACGGAAAGGATATGGAGACAGCTGTCTTCAGAGCACAGAGAGCCCATCATAAGATCCGGTATATTCTTGTTGACGGTGCTCCTCGTAAGAACGAGAGAGATAAAGAGCCGAGTTTCCGTGAGAATACAACTTCCATCGCATTCGCAACACAGGATGAAGGCTATATTGCCGGATATGGTGCAGTGCGGAACGGTTACAGAAATATAGGCTTTATCGCAGGCGGGGAAAATGATAAAACGGACCGCTACCTCAGTGGCTATCTTCAGGGGGCTGAACAGGCGGCCGCTGAGTTGAACCTGGGAAGCGGAGAAGTTAAGCTGACAGCCGTCATTGCCGAGAGCGACGAGCTCAGCCCGCTTCGTATGACAGATGCGCTCATACTCTATAAACAGGGAGCGGAAGTGATCTTCGCGGTCGGCAGCAATATCGCGACGGCCGTGGCTAAGGCATCACAGTCCACCTCCAAGCCGTTCATCGCCGGCGGAGTGGATATGAATAATGTCACGACGAGCTGTATCTTTTCAACAGTTTCTTTTTACAAGCAGGCTATAGATGCAGCCATCGATGACTTCGAGAGCGAAGAAGGCCTTCCGGGCGGTGAAGTTGTCTACTACGGAGCTGCGGACAAAGCCATAAAAATAGTCGCGGATTACACCAGACTTTCATCCTTCACTGAGACAGATTACAATAATATTGTTCGTCAGATCATGGAAGGCACGGTAACAGTCAGCGGAGAAAAAGTGACAGAGGGAACAGCGCATGTTCAGCTCAATCTGACAGCACCTCCCTCGGGGCTTGATGAGAGCTCTGCCGCAGCCGTATCAGGCGCGGTCTCCACGACGGAAAGCACTCCTGCCGCGAATACAGGTACTTCTGAAGCTACGGAAGAAAATACCGAGGGCGGAGAAGAAGAATATACAGAAGAAGAGTATACAGAGGAAGAGTATACCGAAGACGGCAATACGGAAGAAGAAAATAACGAAGAGGATACAGAAGAAGGGTACGACGAAGAGTATACTGAAGAAGAACAATAATAAGCCCAGTTTTTACTGTCTGTGTTCAAAAAGCATATAACAGCATACTGAACAGGAGGTATCACTATGAAAAAGTGGACCAGAGAGGAAAGATACCGAGTATTGAAAAGTCCGGATGAAATTCGTGATCTTCATGAACGGATCGTTAAATCCGATTATCGTCAGACCTATCATATTCAGTCTGTAACAGGTCTTCTGAATGATCCGAACGGATTTGTATGGCATGACGGCAAATGGCACCTCTTTTATCAGTGGTGTCCCTGGGGGGCAGTACATGGATTGAAGTACTGGTATCAGACCGTATCAAAGGACCTGGTGACATGGGAGAATGTAGGTGTATGCATTCGTCCGGATATGGAGATGGACAATGCCGGTGCTTACTCCGGATCAGCATTGCCGGGTAAGGATGCTTTGTGCTTATTCTATTCCGGAAACCGCAGAGATGAGAACTGGATCCGCGTCCCGAATACCTGTGTTCTGAAAATGTATGATGACGGAAGGATCTCTAAACTGCCATGGCCGATTTTCGGACCGAATCCGAATTATACCGAGCATCAGAGAGACCCGAAGATCATCTATCACAGTGAGCTGAAAAAGTATTTCATTATACTCGGTGCACAGACGAAAGATAAAAGAGGATGTGCCATTATCTATCGCTCCAATGAACTGATCGACGGATGGGAGTTCGCCGGAGAGTTGAAAGTTCCCGGTTTCGAGAACTTCGGAGATATGTGGGAGTGTCCCGCGATCGAGAGAATAGGAGAACATGATGTGCTCTTATTCTGCCCTCAGCACCTTTCCATTGAGGGACGGGGCGGAAATATTCATCATAACGGCTATCTTGTCGGAAAGATGGATTGGGAGACACTGACGTTCGAGCATGATAATTATTTCCATTTCCTTGATTTCGGATTTGATTCCTATGCCGCAGAGTGTGCCAATAATAACCCCACGGAGGGAAATGCTGTGCTGGTCGCGTGGATGGGTCTTCCGGATACCTCTTATCCGACGGACGAGGAGGAATGGTCAGGATGCCTGACGCTGCCGCGTGAGCTTGTCATGAGAGACAACCGTCTCATACAGAGGCCGCTTCCTGCGCTCAGTGCACTTCGTGACGGGAATGTCGAGCTTATAGACGGAAAGCTGCCGAGGGTCTGTGAAATTGAAATTTTCTGCAGCGGTGATGTGGAGCTGAAGCTTTTTGCACATGAGGACGGTTCCGGAGGATATGTGTTCCGATACGACGACCGTACGCAGACAGCATCCGTTGACAAGAGCGGAATGGAAAAACGGTATAATCAGAATTTCGGTGAAAAGATGGAAAGACCGCTGGCAAATCCGCTTACGCATCTGCGCATCTTTATCGACCGCAGCTCGGTGGAAATTTTCGCAAACGATGGGGACGGAGTTTTCTCATCCCGCATTTTCCCGGTGGACGGGGAAGATCGCCTTATCTTTGAGGGAAGCGGAAAGATGGAAATCTGGAAACTGCGGCCTGCGATCAAAGATGAGTTCGTCGTGTGATCAGGCCCTGTATCATATGAATCTTTAAAAGGCTGTCCAAGGGCAGCCTTTTTGTTATATTTACACATTTTTAAAGAACGCAAGTATGCACAACTTTGGACAATAGAGCAGTAGTTAAAGGTTATTCTGTGTGTTATAATAAATTGTTAATATAATGTTAAGAAAGAGGACATCTTTGTGGAAGTCTACTTGTTACAATTTCTAACAGTGGCAGGTGTTATCCTTGTCATGAATATGTTTGCGGGAATCGGTGTGTGCACACTGATCAAAAAAGATATGAGTCCCGCTATCTGTGAGCTGACCGGTGCTGCTCTGATCGGTACATACCTTCAGCTTATCATGGAACCACTGGTTCTTCTTCGCGCACCGTTTCATATCGCTGCCATATTTATTGCTGTGGGTTATGCGGTCTTTACCGTGATCGGAATCGTGTGTTTTGTCAGAATGGTGATCAGGAAAAAAGACATTGCGGAAAAGCCCGCCAGGGGCAATCTGATCATGGGAATCCTCCTCTATTCGGCTGTTATCGGGATAACACTATTCGTGATCTATAATTCTCTTGTTCTTCAGCATGTGGATGAGGATGATACGAGATTTGTCGTGAACGCGATGGATATGGTCGAAAACAATACCCTGTTCCTCACCAATCCCGCCAACGGACGTATTATCGACGGCTGGTACGGAGAACTTCTCAAGGATGTTGTATCTCCCTATTCGGTATTCCCCGCTGCTGTTGCCTATTTTACAGGGATGAAAGCAGTGACGGTCTTTCACTCCATTATGCCCATGATCATTCTTGTAATAATCTCCTGTCTTTATTACGAGTTGGCGGACCGATTCTTCCCGAGACGCAGGGATTATAAGAGTCTGTTCGTAATATTTGTCTGGATCGTTAATATATTCGGTTATTACTCAGTCTATGGGCAGGAGACTTTTATGATGACCAGGTTGTGGCAGGGCAAGTCCATTGTCGCGGCAGTCGGTATTCCGGCAGTCATCATGCTCCTTCTGGATGTCTATAATGAACCGTATCGGAAAACTACATACATTTTACTTGCCATGCTAAATACGAGTATGTGTTTTTTCTCCGGAATGGGCATCATTCTTATGGCGATCATGACAGGCTGTTATGCTGTAGTATATGCCGCCTCGAAGAAAGATCTCAGGATCCTTTTTTATCTGGGGCTTTCCTGTCTCCCTAATATTATATGCTATGTTATTCATCTGGGCCTGAAGCACTGGGTTCTCCGATAGGACGAATTATGATATTTGACGATTTTAAGAAAGTTTATGAACTGGCAGTAGCCTATATAGGGAACGGACGTTACTTTGCGTTTGCAGTCGCATCCCTTCTGTTTCTTTTTGTCACATCGAAAAAAATCAGACCGCGCCTGATATATCCCACCATGCTCCTGATCCTGGTCATAGGGACACCATGGCTGTATCATTATGTCTTTAACCGTGATGCTTACTGGAGAACATTTTGGATGTTCCCCATGACTATTTTTATTGCGGTCTTCTGTGTGAGACTGATACAGGCATGTCAGACGATACCTGAGCGGATCGGGATGACGGTCATTTTGGTCCTTGTTCTGGTCTTCATGGGGACAAATATGTACACGGCCGAGAGGACGAAACCGAACGGCGAGAAAGAGAGGATCCTCACAAAGGCGACCAACCCTGAAAAGGTGTCGAAAGGGGCGAAGGAAGTCGCAGATCTCCTCCTTTCAATTGAAGAAGAGCCGAAAGCGATCACTCGAAAAAAATATGTATATGAGCTGCGTCAGTATTCCTCTAAAATAAAATTGTTTTACGGAAGAGATATTGATGGCTTTATTATAGGTCCGGTCAATAAAGGCTGGAGAGTCGAAGTCCATAAAAATCTGGAAAGCAGTTCCCCGAATTATAATCGGGTCCTTCAGATCGCGGATAAGTCGGGGTATAATTTTCTGATTACTTCCTCACAATACAGGATCAATGATACTCTGCTCGACAGATACGGATATCGCGAAATTGCCATTCTGGATGGCAGCGCGGTTTATTATAAGGAGGTCACATTCGCTGAGCTGCAGGCGGAGGCTGAGGCAGGCGCTGAACAGTCAGATGAATCTTTGACCGGATCCGTTGCGGACAATTCAGAAGAACCGATACCGGATACTTCAGAAAGTATTTCGGCCGATGCTTCAGAAAGTATTCCGGCCGATGCTTCAGAAGAAACAATACAGGACAGCAGCGTAACGGAAAGCGTATCCGGGGATTCAGAAGACTCTTCCGATTCCGAGCAAGCCGGCGGGGTGGAGATCCTGCAGGAGTTCGCGGCACAATCCTGACATTTTACACAGCAGTATCGGTAATGAACATATGAAAGGGTACGAAGATCAAGAAAGAGGAATATTGTCATGAAAAGCAATTCTGGCAATGACCTCTTTCCTTTTTCATAGCGGGGAGAAAAATGGTTTTATACGTAGTTGTGCCTTGTTATAACGAGGAGGAAGTCCTTCCGGAAACTACCCGTAGGCTTCGCCTCAAAATGAATGGCTTTATTGAGAGCGGGAAAATATCCCCAGACAGCAGGGTCTTACTGGTGAATGACGGAAGCGCAGACAACACCTGGAATCTTATTCGGAAAATCCATTCGGAAGATCCTTTATTTCAGGGACTCTCTCTGTCACGGAACCGGGGACACCAGAATGCGCTCCTGGCAGGTCTTATGACAGCCAAAGACAGATGTGACGGGTGCATCAGCATGGATGCCGATCTTCAGGATGATATCAATGCGATGGACGGTATGATAGACAAGTACTATGAAGGGTGCGATATTGTCTATGGAGTAAGGAACCGCAGAGAGACAGATACTTTCTTTAAGAGGAATACTGCTCTTATGTTTTATCGGCTCATGAGCATGATGGGCGTACAGATGGTACCGAATCATGCGGATTACAGATTTATGAGCCGAAGAGCACTGAACGGTCTGGCCGAATTCAGGGAAGTGAATCTTTTCCTTAGGGGAATTGTACCCATGATCGGATATAAGACGGGTGAAGTCTACTATGACCGTGCGGAGAGGTTCGCGGGAGAGAGCAAATACCCTCTGCGGAAGATGCTGGCTTTTGCCATGGACGGCATTACATCCCTCTCAGTCGTTCCGATCAGAATGATTACCGCTCTGGGAACAGGGGTATTTCTTATAAGTATGCTGTTCTTAATATGGGGTATCGTACAGCGCCTGAGAGGTGCGACGGTACCGGGTTGGAGTTCTATTATCGTGTCTGTCTGGGCAATAGGCGGACTTATTCTGCTTTCACTGGGAGTTTTGGGGGAATATATAGGCAGAATATATCTTGAGACGAAGGGAAGACCTCGTTTTATGATAGATGAGTATCTGTCTGACGAGGAAAAAGTGTGATTTAAAAGGGAAGGAAGGGGAAGGACATGAACTCTGAGTATAATTTTGAGAGGACGGTCGATCTTATCAGTTTTTTAAAGGCGGCCTTTAAAAACTGGAGGCAGATGTTGATTCTCGGCTTCATATGTGCATTGCTTCTGGGTATGGTGCCGGTGTATGAGTACAAAACGGAAAAGAGCAAAAAATCTTCTCAGACATCCACAGAGGAGGCTGAAGACAGCGGTAAGTATATAACCTCAGAGGAGTATAATGCTTCTCTTAGTGATTTCGAGCAGAAGTTGTTCAGCAAAAAACAGTATCTGATTAATTCTATTCTTATGAAGATCGACCCTTTCGACGAGGTAAGGGCAAGGAAATATCTGTATATAGATCTGATTTTGGAGGAAGAGGATCTTGAAGAACTGAACGGGATAGAGGATATGCTCGATGTTGCCGCTGCAAGCTCCGGTTCTTCTGATAATGATAACACGGAAACATCCGCTGAACCTGATAACGGGTCGGAAAGCGATGGCGGTTCAAACGCAAAGATCCAGTACCTCCTGTCTCGAGTAATAAGTGATTACGACTATTTTATAAGGACACGCATCGACTGGACCGAGCTGGCTGAAAAAACGGGGATCGAAGGGAAGTACCTCAGAGAATGTGTGATCATCGATGCCGCGGCAGACAAAGCCAAAATTACCATCTGTGTAAAACATTATGATGCGGACGAGGCTGAAGAAATCGCGAACTATGTCGTTGAAAAAGTACTGGAAGAGCAGGAAGCCGTTAAAGAAAGGTTTTCGAATCATGATATTATTGTTCAGGATGGCGGTCTCGAAGTTGCTTATGACACCAGCTTGAAAAATTATCAGGAGAACTTCGTGAGCGAGCTTGCGACGACGCAGACCCGTTATGACAATTTTAAATCCGCGAAATCTGATTTTGTCTATAATGCTCCGAGCAGCACGAAGCTGAATAAGAAAGCAATCCTTCGGAATCTGGTCGTTGGTTTTGTCGGCGGATGTTTAATCATATTTGCCATCAGTGCTGTTATGGTGTTTGCCGGAGGCAAGGTCATCAGCGCGAAGGAGCTGTCCTTATCTTATGATCTGAAGCCGCTCGCGTCTCTGACATCGACCGGAAAGAAAAAGGCGGCGGCATTTGTTGATACCTGGATCGAGAATATCGGTCTGGGAGGTGATAAGAAGCTGTCAGAGGATGAACGATATAAAAAGGCCGCTCAGATGGCAGAACTCTATGCACTTGATGCTGAAAAACTGACTCTGACGGGAGATGTAACCATCGATGAACTGCAGACGGTGAAAGAAAAGCTCCAGTCAAATCTCTCGAATATTGAACTGGTCTGCTGTGATACGCTCCTCGGACATACATCGGAGCTTCGCGAGAGCAACGGGGTCATTCTTGTTGAGAAGAAGAACAGCTCGAGGGTGAGCGAGATTGAGACGGATATCGGGATCATCGCGGAAATGAAGATGCCGATCATCGGTGTTATCCTTCTGTAATCATTGAAAAATGCATACCCTGTATGATTACGACTGTGAGGTCATGATCAGATGGGAAGTTTGAGTCAGGGAGAGTACAGAGAATGATCCAGTCACTGAAAAAGAAAACCGGCCGTGTGATGAGGAGTCTTCGATACCTCAAGCGCATGCAGGCAGGAAGCATGGCTCCCATTCATATCTCCGGAGATAAAGTGAAGGAGAGAAGGGATTATTACGATACGGTCGTTCAGAAATTCGTGCAGGAGATGAAAGCCTGCCGGGAAACAGATACGTTCGAATTTCCGCAGAATGAAATCTTTTCGGGCTATGATATCCTGAGCTTCAACGGTGACCGCATGGGAAAAGTCTTCGCGAAAGACGGGGAAATATATCGCGGAATATACAGGGAAAGCTGTGATGATTTCAAGCAAATGTGGAAGACCGGACTTCTCCAGGTCCTTTCCCGTCACGGCTTTATTCCGGAGACCGTGATCTCAGGTTACTATACGGATGAATACCCGATCATCCTGAGACATGGCACTGTGGATATGAATGCCTCAAAGCTATGGTCTTATAATATGCTCGTTGCGGCTTCCATTCGGATCAGCCTGATCAATACGATTGCGAGACAGGTGGGTTTTACCCTTCATGACGGGCATATGAATAATGTTACATTCTACCTTGGCGAACCCGTCTTTACGGATATCGGTTCTTTTGTGAAAGACCGGGGACAGATAACGGTATGTAATAAGGAAATTGTATTTACAGGCTGTTATCGATGCGTGTTCCAGCTTCTCGGAAACTTTATGCTTTCCCGAAGCCAGCCTTATGATGAAGCCAATAACATGATCTGGATCACGCCCAGATATTATGATGACCTGACGGAAGAGTACAGACTGGCTCTTTCAAAGTTCCGATCCTATCACAGGTTCAGAAGCTCCCCGGCAGTGAACAGAATCATTCACAGGATCTTTGACTGCTGGGATGTCAGACCGGAGTATCTGGAAGCGCTTTTCAGGCTCAGGACCGATATCGGTACGAACGCCTATGAGGAAGATGTGCGCCGTATAACAGAGGCGGTAGAGGAAGCCGGCATAGATGCTCGTTCCGCAGTCGATGTCGGCGGCACGAAAGGCAGGATGTCGGAGCAACTTTATAAGAAGTATAAAATGAAAGTGACTGACTGTGAGACAGATGATTTTTCTTGTGACATGTCAGTTGCGTTCTTTGACCGCGAAAAAATACCCGGCAATGTATATGCCTTTCATTATCTTTACGGCTGTGATCCCGATTCAAGAAAAAGCGTGCGTGCCGAACTGGTGACATGTGCGGATATTACGCATAATGTTTTTTCCGTGCAGCAGTACCGCATAGATTCTCTGATCAACTCTCTGCGCAAGATGACAGATAAGTATGTTGTTGTGACCTATTATCCGTTCAGAACAGTCCCGGAAAGATATATCCCCAGGGTGGATGAGCAGGGAGAAGAGGACATTGCGTACTTTACAGACACGTTCAGTTTATTTTTTGAGCCGCTTCTGAAAAAAGAATTCGGCGATTCCACCGGAACCGCTGCGGAAAAGGAAAATTATTGTCTGCTTCTTGCAGGCCGGGTCAGATAATGTCTAATAAATTACTTGAAAAATATCATAAAATACCGGCACCGGTAAAAGCATCGCTCTGGTTCACGATCTGCAACATTATACAGAAAGGAATCTCCCTTCTGTCCATGCCGATTTTCACGCGTCTTCTGACGACAGCTCAGTACGGTGAATATACGAACTACCAGGCATGGTATCAGATCATATCCATTTTTGCGACACTGAATCTCTATTACGGCGTCTTCAATAATGGTATGACCAAGTATCCGGAAGACCGGGACCGTTTTACCTCCAGTATGACGGGACTGACGACAGTCCTGACCGCAGCGCTTTTTGTTGTCTACATTATAGCGCCTTCCTTCTGGAATGAGGTTTTAGACCTGTCGTCCCTTTATGTATTTGCCATGTTCATAGAACTCTTCTTTGTCCCTGCTTTCAACTTCTGGGCAGCCAAGGAGAGATATGATTATAAATACAGGAAGCTGGTCGTTGTCACCCTGATCATGGCGTTCGGCAGTCCGATCCTGGGTGTGCTTACAGTACTGAATACAGAGTACAAGGCGGAGGCCAGAGTGCTCTCCTATGTATTCGTTCAGGTCTGTATAGGTCTTTTCTTCTACATTTATAACATGGTCAGGGGGAAGACATTTTATGTCCGGGAATACTGGAGATTCGCTCTTGTCTTTAACATTCCGCTCATACCGCATTATCTGTCCAGTCAGATCCTGAATCAGGCGGACCGCATTATGATCGCCAATATGATCGGAAAAGGGGAGGCGGCTATATATGCCGTGGCATACAATGTCGGCACGATCATGCAGATCGTCATTACTGCCATAAATAACTCGTTCACGCCTTATATGTACAAGAGTATTAAGAGCCGTGAATATGAGGGTATCTACAGGAATTCAAGGATCATCCTTTCTCTTGTCGGTTTTGCCTGCATAGGAGCCATGGCTCTGGGACCGGAAATCATCAGGATTTTTGCTTCCAGGGACTATTACGACGCTATATGGGTCATTCCGCCGGTAGCGTGTGCCATCTATTTTAAGTTTTTGTACCCGCTGTTCAGCACAGTGGAGTTTTACTACGAAAAGACGGGATTTGTCATGATCGCTTCCTGTCTGGGCGCTGTGGCGAACATTATACTGAACTATATATTTATTAAGATCTACGGATATTATGCAGCCGGCTATACAACATTGTTCTGCTATATACTGTATTCCTTTGCCCATTATTTCTTTCAGAGGAAGGTCGCTGCAGAACACGAGATCCAGAGCGCGTTGTTCGATATGAGGTATATTCTCCTGTTTTCGGCGTTCATGCTGGCAGCTATGGTCTTTATGCTTTTCCTGTATCCGTACAGGATCTTAAGGTATCTTGTGTGTGCTGCGGCACTTGCGGTATTTGCCGTACTATTTAAGAAGAACAGACATCTGTTCAGGAAAAAGAAGCAGTAATTTTACGAAGAAGGGGACAGGATGGGGAAGAAAATCAGACTCAATATCACGGTGGAGGAGATTGCTTTTCTGATAATGTGGATGGTATTTTTTGTGCCGCCCGCTTTTCATCGCATCTCATCAGTACTTTCACATGCGGCGACTCTGGCCGGATACGGAGCTTTCCTGCTCATGTTCCTGTTCAAGAGAAAAGAGTTTCCGGTAAAAGAAGATGTAATGTATGTTTTTGCATTCCTTCTCTATTGTAATATCATTGTCCTGTTTAAAACACCCGGCGAATTTCCGGTCTACCTGAGAAGATATATGATTCCGGCGGTCGAGAGCATTTTTCTGGTCCGGTGGTCCCTCGGGGGAAGAAAAACGGGGCTGAGAGTGCTGTATGGAGTGACTGCATTTTATATAACAGCCAATTTTCTGTCAATAATACTATTCAGGGAAGGGATGTTCCGATCCACCGCCGGCTCTTCGGTCGAGCGTGCTCAGTGGCTTTTCGGATCGAAGAATAATATTCCGCTGTACATGATCCTGTTCATAACGATTGCGGTCTATTATTATTACACTGTATGCAGAACGAGGATGTTTTACGTGCTTGCTCTGATGGGCGCTTTCAGTGTTCTGATGAGCGGCGCGGACGGACTGGAATTTCTCGGAGGGTCCAGCACAGGTATCGTTGCATATTTTGCAGTCCTTATGATGATAGCCTATTATCTGCACACAAGCCGGACCGGCAGAGCCGCACTCGGTGTAAAGAGTGTTTTTATAGTGACTCTGATCATGAACCTGATTCTTCTGACCGGGCAGAGTATACCTGGTATGGAGGATCTGATCGTTAACGTATTTCATAAAAATGTCACATTCAGCGGAAGAACGACCATATGGGCTGCGAATCTCAGAGCAGTCGGTGAGCATCTGCTTCTGGGGCACGGTGAAAAAGGCATTATGGCTCATGTCCTGCTTAAAGGAGAGTGGGTAAATACGGACTATACTTACAATTTTGTCCTGAAATTGCTTATGAACTACGGAATAATCGGACTGGGGCTTTTTATCTGGATGATATTGAAGATCACACGCGGAAATGAGACCGGTGACAGACTTCTGTTCTCAGGTTTTATCGGGCTTCTGATCATCGGACTTATGAACGAGATCGAGATGCAGTGGCTCATGCTTTTTCCGATCATGCTGACAATGTACGAACATCCGCTCGCTGTATGCAGCCGTTCGAAGAAAGGCAGGATAAAGCCTGAAAGAAGTCTCGGGCTCCAGATCAGATTCTGATGTACAGGCCATCAAAAAATAAATGCAACATAAATGAGGAGTTTTTTAATATGTGCAAAATTTCAGTTATTACACCTGTATATAAAGTGGAGGATTATCTCAGAAAATGCATAGACAGCATTCTGAATCAGACGTTTACGGACTATGAGCTTTTCATAGTTGATGACGGGTCTCCTGATTCCTGCGGCATGATAGCGGATGAATATGAGAAAGCAGACCCCAGAGTACATGTCATTCATAAGGAAAACGGCGGAGCTCCGAGTGCGCGCAATGCCGGTATTGAGAAAGCAACCGGGGAGTACTTCTATTTTCCTGACTCCGATGACTGGCTTGAGCCCGATTATCTTGAGAATCTGTATGATCTCGCAGTGCGGACAGATGCCCAGCTGGTCGTATCCGGGTATACGATGGAATACTATGAGAACAATAACAGTCAGTCCTACACTGTCAGCGTTCCGGAACAGAACTACAGCGATCAGACGCTGGTCCGCAATAATCTGCATCATTATTTCGACAATATGATGATGGCCGTTCCGTGGAATAAACTGTACAGAGCAGATTATATAAGAGAGAATGGTCTTCGATTCCCTGAAACGAAATGGGATGATCTCCACTTCAATATGGAAGTGATCATGGATATCGAACGGGTAGCGATCAGCTCCTGTGCCGGATATCATTTCTTCCGCTCAAGGCCCGGTTCCGAGACGACTTCTGTATTTGACGAGATGCTGTATGAAAAGAGAAAAGCTCAGTTCCGTCACATCATGAAAGTGTACAGGCACTGGGATGTACGCGATCCGGAAATCGTGTCTGTTATCTATGGATACTATGCAGCGCGTCTGGTACAGTGTGCTCAGGAGATTGCCATCAGTTCCAACGATGACAAGGGAGAGCAGATTCGTGAGATTCTTGATGATAAGCTTTCGCAGCGGGCTTTTCGGCATGGAAAGATTGAATCAGGCATACTGAGGATAGCGGCCTTCCCGATGCGCTACGGAGATATTAAGGGAACTATCCTCATGGGGAAGACCATCGGATTTGTAAAGAATCATTATTCGTCCTGGTTCTATAAATTGAAATCACGCTCAGTGAATAAAGCGAAGTCCCTGTAAAATGAAAAAATAAAGAAGGATGCCGCATCAGACAATGACGCCACTATATATAGCAGGTATTCACCGATAACGTCTGCTATATATAGTGGCGTCAAAATCTTAACGTGACAGTCCTTTCTTTTTCCGGCGCCTTGCGCGACGTTTCTGGTCGCGATAGGTCGTCGTTCCCGTCTGGTTAAATCCGTTATTGATGATATTTTCGTACTCATAAGGAGTACCTGTGCTGAGGCGTACAATGCGGGCTGTAATGCTGACGTTGGAGTATCCGCAGATCAGACCGTCGCATTTTGCCAGCGTATACATATCACGCAGGACCTCCAGGCCCATCTTATACTTATGATCTGTACGGGACGCCTGTGAGAAATGTACCGGCTCTCCGTCTGTCGAGCGGAAGATATCGTTATAGCAGACGACACGGCTGCCGAACCTTTCCCGGAATTTCTCCACTGTGGATTCTTCATCTGTCGCAAGGAAGATCCGCTCAAATCCATGTTTCTTTATGGCCTGAGCGACAGCGTCCAGGTACTGGTCCAGTGTCACGACTTTCGCGTGATTGATATATTCATTCCGGAAATCCGTCCCCCGGACGTGAACGCCGATGCACTTCTTATCGCCCAGAATATCATCAAGGTTACGGTTGATATATTCCTGTACCTCCGGTTTGAGACGAATATATTTTGCATAGAGCTCCGCCCGCTTCTTCATATACTCCTCGGCCTGTCCGCTGTTCGCGATAAAGTTTCCGAGGACCGTTATCTCTCCGTTCACATTTCTGTGGCACTGTTTATACAAAGCCACGTTGCGGCTCTGACGTGCGTCCTTCACGGGGATATCCGATACCGGCTCGAAGTAATACTCGAAAGCGTTCTCTCCCCCGTTAATGGGATGCCCTTCGTTATAAATGCATTTATCGCTGTACTCGACGACCGGCTTCATGTGAAATCTTTCCGCGAAATACAGACCATCCATGACGGCCATGAACAGGGCAAAGAAGCCCAGCGCGAAATTGTCCATATAAATAAGATAAATCAGTTCATCCGGATTTAAGTCTCCGAAATTTTCGTATTTGATCGTCGTAGGGTCATGATTGATGTCCAGGACAAGCTTGCGGGATTCGTTGTCTTTGAAGTATCGCACACAGTTTGCGACATAGTAGGCTTTCTCGTGCTTTTTCAGAAAGTTAAGTACATTATTTCTGAGATCCATATTTCACTCCATAATTTTTCTGTGATATCGGGGCAAAAGATCTTATGTTACTCTGTAATAAGTTCTATCTCATGGTGATTTCTCTGATCTTCCGGCGGAAGAGCCATATAATCACCATAAATTCTCTTCAGATAAAGATCATACTGTTCCGGAACACGGAAATTGACACCTTCGAACGGAATTTCAGTCTTCTTTCCGTAAATTGAGCGTTCCATGACACTCTTGAACTTGTAGACACCCATCAGATTAATAATGTAATATCCTCTGCTGAAACGATACCTGCGCAGGCACTGATTATACTTTTTGATCTGTTTCGGTGTATCGAGGAAACGCTCCACATGAATGAGACTTCCGAATCGGATCATAGCCTTCTCGATGAACGGCCTGTTCTTCTTATTAACGGAAACCATATCATCGAAACAGGAGAACATGAACATCATACGTCTGTAAAGGATATGGTATTTCCTTAATGTAAAGTGAATCTTGTTCTTCGGCATGGAGTCCAGCGGGAAAATATCGACCCAGACATTCCAGACCTGTTCATTCTTTCTGGAGGTCGTTTTGACTTTAGCTCTCTTGTCGATGATCTTGGCGAATGGGAACAGATAGCTGCTGTCCTTATCGGGAGTAAGAATTTCGTAAGGATATTCAAATTCCTGCTCGGCGGCTTTCAGAAAACGCTCATAATCCGGGCGGGGCATCGCGATGTCCACATCATCGTCCCAGGGAATAAAACCTCCGTGGCGAACAGCGCCGAGGAGGGTGCCGCCGCTGAGAAAGTATGTAATGTGATTCTTGTTGCAGATCTCTTTTACTTTTTTCAGCATTTCAAATTCCAGAAGCTGGAGTTCTCTGAGAGTGCCTTCGGCCGGCCTGACATTATTTTCCATTGAATAATACCTCATCTAATAAGTAAGATTACTAAAACTTCCCATACTACAGTGCTTTAGTGCGCCTCATCGAAATATTGCTGCG
>CAMNDN010000031.1:0-25422 GCA_946535445.1 uncultured Lachnospiraceae bacterium | reverse complement strand
CAAAAGCCCCGACCAAGGCTCCGACGAAAGCCCCGACCAAGGCTCCGACGAAAGCTCCGACAGAGACGCCGACGGAAGCTCCGACAGAGACGCCGACGGAAGCTCCGACAGAGACGCCGACGGAAGTTCCGACAGAGACACCGACGGAAGTTCCGACAGAGACGCCGACGGAAGCTCCTGAAGAGCCCACGATGATTCCGGCACCGGTCGATGACAGTTCTGACGAATCTGAAACAGAAAGCCTTCCGGATGACAGTTATGATGAATCCGAAACGGAAATCCTTCCGGATGACAGTTACACTGAATCCGAATCAGAGATACTCCCGGATGAAGATGAGGGAACGATCACAGGAGAGGTTGTCGGTTATGATATTGATACTGTGACCATCAAGGTAGATCCGGAAGAATCCGACAATGACGGGAATGAAGTGGTTGCCGAGGAGCCGGTCCAGGAAATGCCTGAAGGAACGGAAGATGAGTATCCGTCCATGACCTATGATGAGGCGGACGGTGAGGAGAGTACGTACTATACGTTTGATATTACCAACGCATCGCAGAGCTATGCAGACGGTATAAACGAAGGAAATGACGTTACTGTAAGCTATACGGGAGACCTCGATAATATGGACGAAGTTCAGGCGACAAATGTCTCTGACAGTGATCAGGGTGAAGCCGCATCTGATTCTGTCTTCCGCGGAAATGTCGAATCGACCACAGGCAACACGGTAACGATTACTACCGAAGAAGGTGTTTCGATGACATTCAGCTACAGTGATATTGCAGGTATGGACCTTATGGAAGGCGAATATGTAAAGATCACAGCGGATATGAACTCGGCCTCTCAGGACCAGAATATTATAGGCGCAAAGAACATAGAAAAATTGTAAAACGGATAAAAAAAAGCTGCCGCATTAAGGTAATGCACAACGAAATACGGTCGGCGCATTCAAGTGAGACCGCTGTATTATGTTGCTGCGGAACTTCGTGCGGCAGCTCTTCTTTTCACGGAAAATGTGCGGAGACCAGTGATTCTTACGGATCGGGAACGGGTTTTTACAGGAGGAAGATCATGACGGATAACTACAGAGAAACAGCGGACAGGCTGATTTCATTTCTCGAAAAGAGTCCAAGCTGTTATCACGCAGCGGCGAACATAAGGGAGAGACTTCTTGATGAAGAGTATACGGAATTATATGAGACAGACAGCTGGGAACTTCGGACCGGGGGAAAATATTTTGTCATGAGGAATCATTCTTCCGTTATTTCTTTTCGGATCCCCGAATCAGCGGCAGGTGAAACAGGTTTTCTGATCACAGCCTCCCACACGGATTCACCGGCTTTAAAAATAAAGGAAAATCCCGAGATGCCGGTCGGAGACCATTATGTGAAACTCAACGTCGAAAAATACGGGGGGATGCTGATGGCTCCCTGGTTCGACAGACCGCTCTCTGCAGCCGGGAGAGTTGTTGTAAGGCAGCGGGGAGAAAACGGAGAAGTCCGTCTGGAGGAACGTCTTGTTCAGATCGACCGGGATCTTCTGATGATTCCCTCTCTCGCGATTCATATGGACAGGGAAGCAAACGCAGGTCATGCTTACAATGTACAGAACGACCTGTGTCCGCTCTTCGGCGACAGGCAGGCAGAGGGACATTTTTTGAAGCTGCTTGCGGAAAGTGCCGGAGTATCGGAGGAAGATCTTCTCAGTTACGATCTTTTTGTTTATAACAGGGAGCGGGCATCTGTATGGGGAGCATCGGAAGAATTTCTGTCCGCACCGAGAATTGACGACCTGGCCTGCTGCTTTGGAACACTTGAAGGTTTTCTGAGGGCAGAGGACAGG
The DNA here is from genome assembly GCA_946535445.1 of uncultured Lachnospiraceae bacterium. GTDB lineage: Bacteria > Bacillota > Clostridia > Lachnospirales > Lachnospiraceae > Chordicoccus. The sequence goes on along the minus strand of CAMNDN010000031.1, from coordinate 23,582 downwards.
AGGATGATTCCTGTCCATGCGGCATTTGACAATGAAGAGGTGGGATCCGGAACAAAGCAGGGAGCTGATTCGACATTTCTTTACGAAACGCTCGAGAGAATCGCGGAAGGCAGGTTCGCTCTTCCCGCGGCGCTGGCCGGAAGCTTCATGATATCAGCGGATAACGGACATGCCATGCATCCAAATTATCAGGATAAGGCAGACCCGGTGAACCGTCCGCGCATGAACGGGGGAATCGTGATCAAGGAGACGGCGAGTCAGAAATATACAACGGACGCAGTCTCCAAAGCTCTGTGTGCTGAAATTGCCGGTCGCGCCGGGATTCCGGTGCAGTATTATACGAACCGTTCAGATATCCCCGGGGGTTCCACGCTCGGTAATATATCCGAATCCCACGTGTCTGTAGATACTGTTGATATAGGTCTTGCGCAGCTGGCTATGCATTCGCCGTACGAGACGATGGGGGTGCGCGATGAGAGCTATATGACGGCATTTGCAAAAGCTTTTTATGAGACGGATCTTCAGCGTGTCAGAGGGATGTGGGTACTGGGAAAATGATTTGCTAAATATGACATTCTGCAAGAAAGATTCGACATATCAGATATCTGTGCGGGAACTTTCTATGATATTTTTCAATTCTACAGGTGACAAAAAGGCAAATGTCTGTTACTCTCACCGAAGGACATGAGTTGATCTCAGTTCACGAAATTCAACAGAAGGGTTCAGGAAAACAATATGCCGGTTATTATACGTGAAGAAAGCAAAACATTTACACTACATACCAGGAATACTACGTATCAGTTCAAGGCAGGACGATATGGACATCTTCTCCATTTATACTATGGCAGATCCATGGAGGGTACGGCCGACTTTTTGATTATTCCCGCAGACAGAGGATTTTCGGGAAATCCGTACGAGGCCGGAACGGATAAAACATATTCGCTGGATACTTTTCCTCAGGAACTTCCGACCAACGGGACCGGCGACTACAGAAGCCCTGCTGTGATCGTTGAGAATGCCGACGGTACGGAGGCAGTCGATTTCCGCTATACGGGTCATTTACTGGAGAAAGGAAAGTACGGACTTCCCGGACTTCCCGCTGTCTACAGTGAGGAACTTGACGGACAGGACGGCGCGGAGACACTGCATATATTCCTTGAAGATCCCTTTACGCATGTTAAGGCTGAACTTCTGTACGGAATTCTTCCCGATATCGATATCATCACACGCGCGCTTATCATCGAAAACGGCGGAGAGGACAGGATTTATCTGGAAAAAGTGCAGAGTGCCGTGCTGGACTTTGTAACAGGCCGGTATGATCTGATCACATTCAACGGGCGGCATACCATGGAGAGAATGCCTGAGCGGACACGCGTTGCGCATACCTGCCAGTCTGTCTGCAGCAGGAGAGGCGCTTCCTCCCATCAGTATAATCCTTTTGTCATTCTGGCTGACAGGAATACCGGGGAGGATGCGGGGGACTGCTGGTCCATGGCATTTGTCTACAGCGGTGGTTTCAAGGCAGAGTGTGAGATGGACCAGTATGACCAGACCCGGCTTCAGATGGGGCTCATGGATGAGAAGTTTCGATACCCGCTCGGTCAGGGGGAGAAGTTCGTCTGCCCGGAAGTGATCATGACATATTCTTCCGATGGCTTTTCAAAATTGTCTCATAATATGCATGACTGTATCCGGAAGCATGTCTGCCGCGGAAAGTTCCGTGATATCGTGCGCCCTGTCCTTGTCAACAGCTGGGAGGCATCCTACTTCAATTTTACCGGCGATCTGCTGGTGGAGCTTGCCGAGGAGGCTAAGAAAGACGGTGTCGAGATGCTGGTCATGGACGACGGCTGGTTTTCGGACAGAGATGATGATATGCATGCGCTCGGAGACTGGACGGTCAATGAAAGAAAGCTTGACGGCTCTCTCAGTCATCTCGTGGATCGGATCAATAAAGTCGGTCTCAAATTCGGTATATGGATCGAACCGGAAATGGTGAACGAGAGCAGCCATCTGTACAGAGAACATCCCGACTGGGCAATGGTCATCCCCGGCAGAAAGCCGAACAGGTCCAGATATCAGCTGCTTCTTGACTTCTCCAGAAAAGAGGTCGTCGATCATGTTTACGAACAGATTTCAAGGGTCCTCAGTTCTGCAAATATAGAATACGTAAAGTGGGATTTCAACCGATCCGTTTTCGATGTCTACTCCGCGGCTTCCGAGGATCAGGGAACAGTTCTGTACAAATACGTGCTCGGTCTCTATGATTTCCTTGAACGCATGAACCGGGATTTTCCGAATATTCTGATAGAAGGGTGCAGCGGAGGAGGCGGCAGATTTGATGCCGGAATGCTATACTATACGCCTCAGATCTGGTGCAGCGACAATACGGATGCCATTGACAGGCTGACGATTCAATATGGCACGTCCTTCGCTTACCCCGTCTCTGCGGTCGGATCTCATGTCTCTGTGTCTCCGAATGAGCAGAACGGGCGCGTGACGGACATCACCGTGAGATCCGCAGTCGCAATGGCCGGCAGTTTCGGATATGAGTTCAGTTTTACCAAGATTCCTTCAGCTGAGAGGAAAACGATCCGTCATGATATAGAGACCTACAAAAAGTATGCTCCGCTCATGATGAACGGCAGATACTATCGCCTCTCTGTGCCGATCCGTGATCCGTTCACGGCCTGGGAGATGGCAGCGCCTGATCAGTCTGAGGCGGTCGTTACGGTCATTACGACGGAGACCCACGGGAATATGCCTGTCCGGTATGTCCGGATGAAAGATCTTGAGAAAGGCGCTGTTTATCGTGATGAGGAGACAGGCAGAGAGTATGCCGCGGACGTGCTTATGCAGGTCGGCTGGCCGATCCCGCTTGGCCATGCAGAGTACAGAGCTTTCCGGCTTCACCTTGTGAAGGTATGAGCTGCGGACCTGGATTATTAATACCGAAAAAATATAGTGCACGAAGTTTTCGATGAAACTTCGTGCATTTTTGCGTCTTGCCTGTGCGATGGATTAGTTGATATTCTCTTTTTACCAAATCTGATCGACCCGTTCAGGGTCAAAACGAAGCGGTTCTGCTTCGGGGAATTCCCAAAAAACATGCTGAGTCCTTGTCACTTACGTTCTTTTCTCTCTCAGACGGAAGGAGGTGAATTGCATGGATGAACTGTATCTTTTCCTGAATGAGGAGGAAGGTGTAACAGTTGTAGAGATCATACTCGTTCTGATCGTTCTGATCGCCCTCGTGGCTCTATTCAAAGAACAGCTCACCAGCCTGGTCAAAAGCATTCTGAGCAAAGTCTCTTCGAATGCTGATAAAATCTGAAACTTACTATCTTATTCCCATTATGAAATGAAATCCCTTAAGACCCGGGAGCGGGCATATTCCGGATCTTGCGAAGCTCTGCCGCAGAATCGGCGGAGACGGACCATATGATCGGAAGCAGTATAGATAGATCTGCGATGAATATGGCGGGGAAACGAAAAAAAGAGTGCGGGGGCAGTTTACTGTCGGAAGCAGTCCCTGCGAAAAAGAAAGCAGGAGGGTCTTTCGTGAAGAAAGCAAGTATCACGATTTATCTGAGTCTTATGCTGATGCTGATCGTATCGGTCATATCGGCGTCTGTCCTTTCCGTCAAAGTACAGGCAGGACGAAGCCGGGTCGCCAACAGTGTCGACCAGGCGATGTTCTCCCTTTTTGCTCAGTATGACCGGGATCTTTTCTCGAAGTATGATGTGTTTTTTATCGACGGAGCGTCGGGCAGCGGTGATATGAAGATCGGAAGTATCTATGAACGCCTGACAGATGCCATGGAGTATATTTTGAAGCCCAATAAAGGAACATTGATCGGCGGCAGAAATCTCCTCAGTCTGTCCGTAACGGAAGGGGCAATCACAGGGTATACGCTGGCTACCGATGTGAATGGCGGAATATATGCATCACAGGCTGTGGATTACATGAAGGAGACTGCCGGTATTCAACTGATTGCCCTTCTGCTGGATAAATATCGCAGATCCGCCGGAATTACGGAGCAGCAGGAATCCCAGAAGGGTCTGCTGGACGAACTTCAGGAAGGATACTCTTATGAAGATATAGAAGCGATGTCCGGGGAAGCACGGATCGCTGATGCCGAAGAAGCAGCCGAACTTGCGGAAGCCGGTTATGAGGGACCGACTGAGGCTGAGGCAAGGGCAGAAGCTGTTCCGGATGACTTTGTGAACCCTCTTCCTTTCATAGAAGAACTGAGGAGATTGTCTGTATATGATCTGGTACTGGGGACTTCCGCAGATGTATCCGAAAAAGAACTGGACGGGACGTCTCTGGTAAGCAGCAGAGGGGCTCAATCCGGGGTAGGAATCATAGATGTGCCGGAAGGGCTGGATACATTTGAGACGGGAATTATTTACAACGAGTACATTTTAACTCATTTTGGCAATTACACAGATCCGGAAAGGGAAGGATCCGTCGAGTATCAGGCAGAATACATTCTGCAGGGCAAGCCGTCTGACAGGGAGAATATTGAAGATATGATCACAAAACTTCTCCTGGCACGGGAAGCATCGAACCTGGTCTTTCTTTACTCCAGCCCGACTAAGAGCGCAGAGCTCGGCGCAGCAGCGGAAGCTATCTCGATCCTCCTTTATATACCGTTCGCCGAACCTGTGATCAAGGCGCTTCTTGCTTCCGGCTGGGCTTTCTGTGAGAGCGTAGTCGATGTCAGGGCCCTGCTCAGGGGAAAGCGCATACCTTTTATAAAATCGGACGATAACTGGCAGGTGCAGCTGGCTTCTATCCCGGATCTTCTCACAGAAGGAGGAATTGATAATCTGACAGGGAATGACGGGAACGGGATGAATTACACAGATTATCTTCGGATCCTTCTGGCTGTTTCAGACAGGCAGACCCATATCTCCCGAAGCCTTGACCTGGTCGAATCTACTATTCGACGAAAGAGGCCCGGATTCAGGATCGACTGTTGTATAGAGTCCCTGACGGCAGAATTTTCCGTTCGCTCCGAGAACTATGTCACATTAACGGAGGAGGAGACGATGCGTTACAGAGATTTCGTGAAGAAGAGCGAATCGGGCTCATAGCTATGAATATTTTAAGGAGGCGGAGCGGAATGTCTTTTCCGGGAAACAGAAAATATAAAAATAAGTCTTTAAAGCCGCGGACAGATGCGAAGGAAAAGACATTCCTGTCGGCCTCCGTTGCCGTGGAACTGGCGCTGGTCCTGCCTCTGTGGCTCTTTGGTGTTGTCACGCTGATCACTTTCATGCAGGCGGTAAAAATACAAAATGTAAAGAACCTGGAACTCAGCAACAAGGCCAGGTCAGTCGCGATGTACAGCGGAGTGATCGAAACGGAGGGAGAGGGGCATTGGATTGATTTTTCTCAGAACTATACGTTCAGATATCCCGGTGCTCTTGGAAATGTACTTCCTTTAAGGATCGCACTGAGGGCCAGAGTCTATCCCTGGATCGGATACGGCGGGAAGGAGGATGCGGAGAGCGCCGGTTCCACAGACGGGAACGAGGCTGTATTTCTGACTGATCATGAATCCGTCTACCACACCCATGCGGACTGTTCTCACCTTGATCTGACGATTTTTCGCACGAATATGTCGGAAGTGGGAAATCTCAGAAATCAATATGGGGAAAGGTACAGACCCTGCAGTTCCTTCCCCGTGAATTATGACGGCCCTGTCTATGTGACAGCGAAGGGTACCTATTATTATCCTTCAACAGACCATCACTCGCTGACCAGACATGTAAGGATGGTAAATAAAGCGGATTACCCGTCTCTGCATATCTGTGAAAGATGCGCTGCCCGGGATGCGGTTTCCTGAGAGGAGAAGAAGATGAACGGTTTGAATAATTATCTGCAGGATTTTACGGTGAAGGATCTTGCTGTTCTGGTCTTTCTTGCCGGAAATGCTGCCCGGGATATTAAAAGGCATGAAATAAGTCTGCCGTTTACAGTGGCGGGAGCAATAACGGGTATTCTGGCAGCCTTTTTTATCCGGGATGATCGACCGCTCGGAATCCTTCTCTCGACCGCGCCCGGTCTGGTCAGTCTGTTGCTGACACTTCTTACCCGGGGATCGATCGGGGCGGGCGACGGGATTATTCTTCTGATACTCGGTCTCTGCTATCCTCCGGAAGAAATTGCGGGAATTCTTTTTTCCGCATTGCTTTTAGCAGCTGTTATGAGCGCGATCCTTCTCGTGCGCCGTCATCGCGGAACAGAGAAGTTTGCCTTTGTACCGTTTTTTATGGCGGGATTTCTCATTTTCAGAATTCTTTAAAGCGAGGAAATTTTATGAAGAAAGCGAATCGATCAGGTACCGAACGGGAAACGGGCTGCCCTTTTGCGGAAGGCTCTGTGACGGTGGAAACAGCTCTTGTCATGCCTCTTCTGCTTGTGACCGTTCTTTCTGTATTGTATCTGACAATACATGTACGCAATGGATGTTGTATTACATCAAGCTGTATTGAGCAGGCGATCAGCGGAAGAACGCAGAAGGACCCGGACCTGTTCTTTTCGGGCGGTATTGAGAGGGCAGATGAGGAGTCGTCATCTCAGCGGACTGTATCGATGTCTGCAGAGACAATTTATTTTTCGGGACAGGTACTCTGGAGTACCGGATCAAAGCGGACCTATAAGAAATATTATCCCGTGTCCTATCTGAGAAAAATCAGGGGAGCGGGAAACCTTATTGCAGGAGATTAGACGATGGATGTGAGATACCAGCGGGATATGAACCATAACTATCTGGTCGTTCCGTGCGAGGAAGGACTTGACGAAAAATCCTATGAGACGCGGATGATATTTGCAAATAAGATCCCGGGCCTTTTATCCTGTCACATCCGTTATATCGACGGAAAGACTTACCTGGGATATGATGTGACGTCCAGACAGAGCCTTTCTTTCTTCTGCGAGAACAGAAAACCGGGCAGAAAAGAAATTCAAAATATTCTTGGAAGTATTTTCGAAACGATATCAGGCATGGAAGAATATCTGCTTTGTCCCGATCACCTGATCCTGAATCCCGAGTTCATTCTGCTGAGCTTCGACACACAGGAGGCTGAGCTTGCATTTGCTCCGTTCTTTACCAGGGATATCAGGACTTCTCTGAGAGAAACGGTCGAATATCTGCTGTCCTTTACGGCACACGATGACAGACGCGGAATTGTTCTTGGTTACCGGCTGTCCCATGAACTGCTCGAAGGAAATACGGGTATTTCTCAGCTTATGGATATTCTTTATGAGAGAGAAGGACAGGAAGAGACAGAAGGGCGGGAGGAGAAAAAAGAGAAGATCACAAAAAATGTGGGAGTCGGTGAATGGTCGGGAAGCGAGGAGATGCCTGCCTGCCCGGAACATATTTTGAAAGAGCCTGAGGATCCGGCTCATGACGAGATCTATGAAAGGGAAAAAAGGCGGGACAGAAAGAAGCATCTGAAGCGGATCATACCTGTTATCCTTGCCGGCGCTGCCGTTTTCAGCCTTCTGTTCATCGCAATTCACTGGTCCCCGGAAGTTTTCCGGCACTTCGACAGCCTTCCGGTACGTGTCATCCTTGCAGTACTTGTATGTGCGGCTGCCGTGTATGCGGGAATGCGGATGAAGGCCGGAAAACGAAGAGAGCCGGAAGGCAGGAACAATCGAAGCAATGAAGGACCGTCAGACTTTTCCGGGAGCAGTGAAAAACCTGCCGGAACGCAGGAAAAGACCGATGAGAGAATGGGCCTTGTGACGGATGACTATCGGCCTGACGGAAGACAAGCGGACGGCAGGAGCCGGAAGGAGGATCTGACGACCCTTCTTTCCGGAGAAAGTGACGGAGATGAATGCAGCGATGTTCTTGTTCCGGAGGATCCTGAGCAGGATCTGCCGGTCATACCGCTTGGTCTGAAAGAAATGCTGATCGGAAAAAATGCATCCTGTGTACAGCAGGTGATCGATTCGCCCGCTGTGAGCAGGCTTCACGCGAGAATAAGGAAAGGGGAAGACGGATATTATCTCAGAGATCTGAACAGCACGAACGGGACGACCGTGAACGGAAAAGCGGTCTTCGGAGATACCGAAGTTCTCCTTTCGGAAGGAGACCGCATTCTGTTCGCCGATGTCGCATATATTATGAGGTGTACTCCGGGGGTGTGAAAAAGCAGAAGTGAGGAACAGAAATTGCTGGCTGCAGCCGATCCGGGATCCGCCCCGGTACAAAGAAGGAAAGCAGCGGATCGTGAGAGTCCGCTTTACCATGAGAAACGGAAAGGAAGAGGTGAGTATGAAGAAAATAACAGGAAAAATAGTATCTGTGATCATGACGTTCCTGCTTATCCTGGGGGTCCTGCCTGTACAGGTCACGCCCGTTTACGGAGCAGGAGCCTATAATCTTCACAAAGTGAAGGATCCTAGAGAATATGCGAAGCAGTCCGAAAACGGAAAAATGGCCTATATTACCAATCTGACAGACAGTTCGCTTGATATCATGAACGGAAGCTTTTTTGCGGAGGAAATCCCCGAAATTAAGAGGACCCTGGTGTATCTGGACAAATCCCAGCTTCCTGAGAAAGGGAAGGAAAAAAGCTGGAAAAATATAGCGAAAGTGACTTTCAAAAATGCCGGATATACATCTGACGGTACCATATTTAACCTTGTATATACGCTGGCCGGACTGAAAATGACCGGGATGACCGACTATGAACCGCCGGAAAATACAGAGATGATCGTTATGGATATAACCGAAACACAGGGGATCGTTTCCAGATCCGCTTTCTGTGTCACATCAGGTGAGGAAGGGGATATCGGCTACATTTCCCGGGCTACCCCGCATACAAGGTCCGTGTGGAATTTTGCCATAACGGATTCGAACGGCGATCCGATGGATGTACCGCCTGTTCTGATGCTGTTCAAAGATATCGATGCGGCCAATGTTTATAACGGTATACCCGCAAAGGAGTCGATCAAGGCGATCTCCGGATTCTCGGATGATGTCTATATTGCAGACAATTCTTATCTTCAGGTCTCTGAGCAGAATTCGCTTTTTGAGGCGGGACAGCTGACCGAGAATGAGGACCCGCGCAGCCAGCTGCTGCTTATCATGGATGATAGCCGTGCTTCCATAGAATGGCGGGGCATGACGTGCGGAACTTATATAACGCCAATGTCGGTCACCGGTTATCCGATTCCGGAGAATGAGAAAAAGGTCGATCAGACCTCTGCTATGCCCGGGGACACACTTCATTACAGCATCTATACGGATTTTCCGATCGTATCGGAAGATAACGCTGCAACAGCCATCACCGTAACGGACACCCTGAACGATATTCTGGATATTGAAAATGCCGTGTTCGGTGTGTTCCGGGAGAGTACGGATGTCTCTGACGCCTGGGATATTCAGATAAATGGCCGGACAGTGAGCTTTAGAGCAAAGGATCCCGGATCGGTTGTCGGCAGTCATACTTTTACAGTGGATGCAGCTGTAAGAAAAGACATGATCCTCGACGGACGCAGCGAACTGTATATAGGGAACGACGGTCTTCTGTACTACAGACTACCGAACAGCGATTCCCTTGTGATCAAAGACCATAACGGAGAGGAAATTATCATTCTTCCGCCCGATATTCCTGAAACAGATATCCCCGTGGGAGGAATCTCTCTCGTAAAAGAAGCCGACAGAAGCATGATCGAGAATGCACATTCGGGAGATATCCTGAACTATACTTTCACGATCACGAACACCGGCATGGTCTCCCTTGGCAATGTAGTCCTGACAGACAGCCTTGATGTGAAGGATCTTCAGATCGACTGGAAATCCAGTTCTGAGGTCTCTTCGCCTTTAGGAACACTCCTGCCCGGTGAGACGGTAAAAGGAACGGCAAAATATACACTGACACAGGCAGATATAGACAGCGGTCTGGTACATAATACTGCAGATGTCACGGGAACGGATCCTCTGAACGTTTCTTATACGGATACTGATGAGGAGAATACTGTCCTGGGAAGGAAACCGGCGATCGATCTTGTAAAAGATACGACGGCAAGGAAGCTGAACGCCTCTGCCGGGGACCGGATAGAATACAGATTTAAGGTGAGGAACACCGGCAATGTCGCCCTGTCATCCGTCACATTTGAAGATGATCATGAACTTGCCTCAGTGACCTGGGACAAAGAGTTTTCGGAGCTGCTTCCCGGAGAAGAAATCCAAGGCAGCGCATTCTATGTGCTTCTGCAGGAGGATATAGACAGAAAAACGGTCCTGAATACAGCCTCCGTGACAGGGACATCTCCCGACGGGATCACGGTGACAGATACGGATGACGCGTTGACAGAGATTACTCTGCAGCCGGGAATCCTTTTAGAGAAGACTTCCGAGCCTGCTATTCGAACAAATGCCCGGGCAGGTGATGTAGTGCCTTTCTTATTCACAGTGACCAATACCGGGAATTGTACGTTGACGGATATTGCCTTGGAAGATGCATTGGAGGGAATCAGCGATGTTCTTTTAGACTGGAACAGCTCCTCGGACGATTCGACAGGAGAAGACCTGCTGGCAGGAGGGGAATCGGTTGCCGGTGAAGCATTTTATACACTGACACAGGATGATATAGACAGGGGCAGTATTGTCAATACAGCCTGTGTAACAGCCGGTGATCCGGACGGCACCGTTGTCAGGAGCGATGATGAGGCTTCTGTTCTTCTCCCGGAAAACGGAGAGATAGAGATCGTGAAGGAATCTGAGGCCGGGATAGATGAGAACACCGAAGCGGGAGATACCGTACACTATCTTTTTACGGTGACCAATACAGGCAATGTGACACTGACGGACGTCGTTATCAAAGATGATCTTCCCGGGCTGGGGGCAATAACGTATGCATGGGATGCGAGCAGCGATCCCGGGACACCTGAGGGCACTCTCTCTCCGGGTGAGACCGTGTCAGCCTCAGCCGATTACACCCTCACACAGGAAGATATTGACAGGGGAGAGGTGATAAATACTGCGGGGGCGGACGGCCGTACGCCTTCCGGAGAAAATGTGGAGGCAGCGGATGATGACTCCAGGGAAATACCGTCCAGGCCGGAAATCAGCCTGGTGAAGGAAGTGAACCGCGCTTCTTATGAAAATGTAAAAGCCGGTGATACGCTGAAATATACACTTACGGCAGCAAATATCGGGAAATGCACACTTACGGAGGTATCCTTTGCGGATGAGATGGAGGGCTTTGAGCAGGCCGTTTATGACTGGAGCGGAGCTTCCGAAGGAGAGGGGACGCTGAGACCCGGTGAAATTGTGAGGGTCCGGTTCGTGTATTCCATTTCACAGAAGGACATTAATAACGGTGTTGTAGCCAACACTGCAATCGTAACCGGAATATCTCCGGACCATGCAGAGGTATCTGCCGCGGACACGGTCGAAACAGCACTTTCCCAGAATGGTAAGATCACGGTCACAAAATCCGCGGATGTGCTGAAGATGGAAAATGCCACGCCCGGGGATGAGATCGCCTATACCATGATCGCTGAAAACATCGGTAATCTGACACTGTCCAATGTTGCCTTTACCGATGAGAAAGAAGGACTCGGAGAACTGGACATCATCTGGGAGAAATCTTCAGGAGAACATGTCCTTGAGCCCGGAGAGAAGGTGACGGCCAGGGCAGTTTATAAAATCACCCGGGAAGACATAGAGAAAGAGAGTACGGAAAATACGGTGGTCGTTCATGCGCGGACGCCCAACGGGGAGGAAGTCGAACCGGCGGAAGATACGGTCACAACACCCATTACGAGGAAAGATTCATTGAAAGTCACGAAAACAGTCGACAGATCTGTCATCGCGGATGCCCGCGTCGGTGATAAACTGAACTATACGATTAAAGTGACAAATGACGGAAATACAGCTCTCCATGAAATTATTCTGACAGACGAGACCGCACCTATAGCGGACGCTGACTGCGACTGGCAGGGTGCCTCCATGGGAAAAGGAATACTTCTTCCCGGGGAAAGTATGACTGCGACGACATCCTACAGCATTCAACAATCTGATATTGACAGAGGATCTGTAAAGAACACAGTCCTGGTAACGGCACTTAACAGTAAGGATGAGCCGACGGGACCGGTTCAGGACGATGCCATGACACAAATCGGCGGGAAATCGGCATTCACGATCACAAAGACGGTGGACAAGGCATCTCTTACGAACGCTGCCCCGGGAGAAGTACTTACCTACACGGTAACAGGAAAAAATACCGGTTCGGTCACATTGACAGAAGTCAGCCTGAAAGATACTCTGAAAGATGTAACCGCATTCACGTATGACTGGAGTGAAGCGACAGCCGGGGACGGGATCCTGCTTCCGGGCGAAAGTGTCTACGCGACCTGTACGTATACCGTGAAACAGGCTGATATCAGCAGCGGAAAGGTTGAGAACACTGCATTCATGAGCGCAAAGCAGCCCAACGGGACGATGGTCGAGAAGGAGGCAAGGGTCACGACGATCCTGAAGAGAGATCCGACGCCTACGCCGACACCGGTCCGGGTGACGGGCAGTCAGGCCTCGTCATCCGGCGGAGGCAGCAGCACGGGAAACAGGACAGCTGCGTCCTCTCCGTCACAGACGAGCGGCACGGTGACATCAAGGACCGGTCCGGTCAGGACAGGTGATGAATCACATCCCGGACTCTGGCTGGTCGTGGGCGCAGGAATGCTGATCGGCATGATCCTTCTTGTAAGAAGGAAAAAAACTGATGTGTGACAGAATACCGTGATTGGGTGTAGAATAATAGAATACTATTTCCGAAGGAGGACAAATACATGTCAGACTGTATTTTCTGTAAACTCGCGAACGGAGAGATTCCTACAGCTACACTATATGAAAATGAAGATTTCCGTGTCATTCTGGACGCAGGTCCGGCGACTAAAGGGCATTGCCTCATTCTTCCGAAAGCTCATTATGCGGATATCTATGAGATTCCGGATGAAGTCCTTGAAAAGGCAGCTGTTCTGGCAAGAAAAATGTCGATCAGGCTGACGAAGGCACTTGCCTGCGACGGCCTCAATATCGTACAGAACAACAAGCCGGCAGCAGGTCAGACTGTGTTCCATTTTCATATGCACCTGATTCCGAGATATGTCGATGATAAACAGCATATCCTTTGGAAACCGGGTGAACTCTCGGACGAAGCCAGAGAAGAGATTCTGAAGGCCGTAGCAGCCGCGGAATGACCGGGACTGAATAATTAAATAAGGACAGAATGAAAAAAGGACTTTCACGCCGACAGATCCGATCGGGGATCCCGGCGGCGCGAAAGTCCTTCTGTTATATACAGATATATGAAGATCACTGTCTGCGTGTCTTTTCGATCAGATCTGTGATGACGGATACAGCATCACTCTGCTCGGATGAGGCCATCGCGGCAATATACTTCTCCCGGTTGTTGTAGAGTTCCTCAACACCGTCAAGCAGCGTCTTGGTCGTCAGGTTCTCCTCTTCGATGACCATGGAGAAACCCTGGCTCTCAAAGCTGTGAGCGTTCAGGATCTGATCTCCGCGGCTTGCTTTGGCTGAGAGGGGAATCAGAAGATTGGGCTTCTTGAGAGTAGCAATCTCACAGATCGCATTTGCTCCCGCGCGGGAAATCACCAGATCAGCGGCGGCGAACAGGTCTGCCATCTCTTCCTTGATATATTCATACTGCTTATAGCCGGGCGTTCCTGTATTAGATTCATCGAGTTTACCTTTTCCGCACAGATGAACGATGTCATAATGCTTAAGGAGTTCAGGAAGGGCCTCGCGTACTGCTGTATTGACTGCCGCGGCACCGAGAGAACCGCCTGTCACCATGATCAGAGGCTTTTCGCCGGTGAATCCCAGAAAATCCAGTCCCGCTTTGCGAGACCCTTTTTTCAGCTCTTCCCGGATCGGTGTGCCGGTGAGCACCGCTTTGGATTTCGGAAGTTTCTCCATCGTTTCCGGGAAATTACAGCAGATGGCAGTAGCCATCGGGAGACACAGCCTGTTGGCCAGACCCGGTGTCATATCCGATTCATGTGTTATGACCGGTATCTTCAGGCTTCTGGCAGCTCTCACGACGGGCACAGCAACAAAACCGCCCTTGGAAAAAATAATATCCGGGTCTATTTGTTTCAGATATTTTTTCGCTTCGCCGATTCCTTTTATGACTCTGAACGGATCTGAAAAGTTCTTCAGGTCAAAATATCGTCGAAATTTTCCGGTGGCGATTCCGTAGTAGGGAATGTCATAATCTTCGATCAGCTTTTTCTCCATTCCATCGTATGAACCGATATAGCTGATTTCGTAGCCGAGTTCACGGAGGCGGGGGATCAGAGCGATATTCGGAGTGACATGTCCTGCAGTCCCTCCTCCTGTTAGTACTATTTTTTTCATCATATGCCTCTTTTCTGACAATTAATGGTATAATTAAAATGGAATACCATTCACTGATTATACAATATTGACTTTTATATTACCAGTAATAACGTAAGTGCAGAGAGGATGTGTTTTGAATGAAGCTGACATTTATAGGAGCCGATCATGAAGTGACGGGAAGCTGTCATTTTCTGGAGGCAGCGGGTAAAAATATTCTGATCGATTATGGTATGGAGCAGGGCAAAAATGTATTTGAAAACGTTCCTCTCCCGGTCAGTCCTGCGAAAATTGACTATGTATTTCTCACACATGCACACATTGATCATTCCGGTAATCTCCCTCTGCTTGCCATAGGCGGATTTTCAGGCCGGATCTTCGCGACGCCCGCGACCTGTGATCTCTGTGAGATCATGCTTCTGGATTCCGCGAATATACAGGAATTTGAAGCGGAGTGGCGCAACCGAAAAGGAAAAAGAAAAGGGGCGGAGCCATACATCCCCTATTATACGACAGCTGATGCACAGAGGATTCTGCAGTATCTTGAGGACGTTCCTTACGGATATGTCAAAGAGGTGTGCGAAGGAATAAAAATTCGCTTTACCGATGTCGGACACCTGCTGGGATCGGCGGCTATCGAAGTCTGGATCGAGGAAGACGGGTGCAGCAGAAAAATAGTCTTTTCAGGTGATGTGGGGAATGCCGATCAGCCTTTGATCCGCAACCCTCAGTTCATCGAGGATGCGGATTATGTAGTGATCGAATCGACATACGGTGATCGGAGCCACGGACCGCGGACCGATTATGTGCATGATCTTGCCGCAGTCATTCAGCGGACATTCGACAGAGGCGGTAATGTGGTCATTCCTTCTTTTGCAGTTGGCAGAACACAGGAAATGCTGTATTTTATAAGACAGATCAAAGAACAGGATCTTATCCGGGGGCACGACGGTTTTGAGGTCTATATGGACAGCCCGCTTGCTCTCAAGGCGACCGGAATATTCAACGACCATACTTCCGATTGCTTTGATGATAATGCCAGGGAACTGCTCGAGAAGGGCATTAATCCGATCGAGTTCAAGGGCCTTCGTCATGCCACGACTTCGGACGAATCCAGGGAAATCAATTTTATTAAGAACCCGAAAATAATTATTTCCGCATCAGGTATGTGCGATGCGGGCCGTATCAAGCATCACCTGAAGCATAATCTGTGGAGAACGGATTCCACGATCCTGTTCGTCGGTTATCAGGCAGAGGGGACTCTGGGAAGAAAAATCGTGGACGGTGCCACGGAAGTAAAGCTGTTCAATGAACCGATCACCGTGGCAGCGGAAATCTGCCAGCTGCCCGGCATTTCAGGACATGCCGACCGGGAAGGGCTGATCCGATGGGCAGGCGGATTCGGCCGTAAGCCGCTTCGATGTTTTGTTGTTCACGGGGAAGACGCGGTCGTCGGCTCTTTCGCTTCACTCCTTAACGAGAGGCTCGGATGGGATGCGGTCGCACCGTATTCCGGTACGGTCTATGACCTGGCAGCGAATGTCTGCGAAAAGGAAACAGTCGGTATACCGTTCGTTAAGCGGGATGCTGAAGGAAATCCGATTCCCGACAGGGGACGGGTCTCTACACCGTATGTGCGGCTTGAAAAGACTGCGGAACGACTGCTTGCCGTTATTCGGGCAAATAAAGGCCTGGCCAACAAGGATCTGGCTAAATTTGCAGATCAGCTGAATGCTCTCTGCGACAAATGGGAAAGATAAAAGGGGCCGTCGCATTAAGCATTATATGCATAAATAATTCATTCAGGGACCGCTCGCGCTTAGTCCTCGCGCAGCGGTACTAATAAATTTTCTGCACTTTCGTTTGAAAATTTAAAGTACCGGCGCTGTGGATGTCCCTTCATGAATATTTATGCACTTTTTCTGCTTATTGCGACAGTCCCTTCATAGCGAAAGTACATATGAGGAGATAACTGTGAGAATCTGGGGAAAACTATGGAAAAATAATCACATGCTCCGGGATACCGTCATAGACGATCATACGGACGAGACCCGGACGCATAAAGTGTTCAATGCTCTTTATGAGATCTGCCTTGAATTTGATCTCGGAAAACCGATCTGGCTGGATTCCAATATAAAAGAGTTCCAGCGCACATCGAAAGCGCGTTTCCGTCAGGACAGCTTTATAGAGGAGATCGATTTCGATTACCTGGAGCTGCAGGTCATAGAAGAGGACTGAATGAGTACCATAAAAGCAGGAGAAAAATATGCACGACAGATTGACGAAAAATGATATAGAAAAGATGGAGAAAGAAATCGAGGAGAGAAAGCTGGTCATGAGACCGGAGCTCATTGAGGCGGTCAGGGAAGCCCGTGCCCAGGGGGATCTCTCCGAGAACTTTGAGTACTATGCCGCGAAGCGGGAAAAGAATCAGAATGAGAGCCGGATCCGATATCTCGAGAATATGATCAAGACGGCTGTGATCGTAGAAGATCATGCGGGGGATGACCAGGTCGCCATGAATAAATCTGTGGAGGTCTATTTCCCGGATGACGATGAGACGGAAATTTTTCGTATCGTGACAACGATCAGAGGCAATTCCCTTAAAAATCTGATTTCCATAGATTCCCCTTTGGGAAAAGCACTGCTTCACCACAGAGTCGGCGACGAAGTTCATGTGAAAGTCGGTGAGACCGGGGGCTATGATGTGGTCATCAAGGCAATCGGTGATGCTGTCGATGAGTCTGAGGACGAGATCCGTAGTTTCTGATGAGCCCGGGAAAGACTATCAGCATCGTCTGCCGGCACGATATGTCAGCAATTTGACGGAAAACCATTTTTTTATTTGTAATGTTGACCATAGAAGGAACTCCCGGTTTTGGTTATACTGTGTACAGTTCAGAAAATGAAACTGCTTGAAAGCAGAATCTAAGGAGGATATTAAAATGGCAGCTCTTTCTCTTCAGCATATTGATAAGACATACCCGAATGGCTACAAAGCCGTTAAGGATTTCAACCTTGAGATCGCAGATAAGGAATTCATCATCTTCGTAGGACCGTCCGGATGCGGAAAGTCCACCACTCTTCGTATGATCGCCGGTCTTGAGGATATCACAGGCGGTACATTTACGATCGACGGCAAGGTCATGAACGATGTAGAGCCGAAGGATCGCGACATCGCGATGGTTTTCCAGAACTACGCTCTGTATCCGCATATGACAGTATTTGACAATATGGCATTCGGTCTTAAGCTTCGTAAGGTTCCGAAGGAACAGATCAAGAAGCAGGTAGAAGAAGCTGCGAAGATCCTTGACCTGGACAAGCTCCTTGACCGTAAGCCGAAGGCTCTTTCCGGTGGTCAGAGACAGCGTGTTGCCATGGGTCGTGCTATCGTCCGTAACCCGAAGGTATTCCTTATGGATGAGCCGCTTTCCAACCTGGATGCAAAGCTCCGTGTACAGATGAGAACAGAGATTTCCAAGCTTCATGACAGACTTGGTGCTACGATCATCTACGTTACACATGACCAGACAGAGGCTATGACTCTGGGAACAAGAATCGTCGTTATGAAGGACGGTATCGTTCAGCAGATCGACACACCGCAGATGCTGTACGATCATCCGGTAAATGAGTTCGTAGCCGGATTCATCGGCTCTCCGCAGATGAACTTTATGGATGCGAAGATCTCCAACAAGGGCAAGACGATCGAAGTCGGCGGATTCAAGCTCGCGCTTTCAAGCGAGAGAGCTGCAAAGCTTGCTGCATACGACGGAAAGACTGTCGTTCTCGGCATCCGTCCGGAAGATGTACATGATGATCCGGACTTCCTTGCAAAGCACAATGAAGCGATCATCAATGCAGAGATCAAGGTTTACGAGCTTCTGGGCGCGGAAGTATTCCTGTACTTCGATTTCGCAGGCAGCCAGATGACAGCCCGCGTTAACCCGCGCACAACAGCCCGTACAGGCGACACAGTCAAGTTCGCGCTTGATATGGAGAAAGCTCATTTCTTCGATAAAGAGACAGAGCTTACGATCGTTGACTGATTAGGATCTGAATAAAAATGAGATCTTTCCCGGCAGGTGATGGACCGGGTCAGGATAATTAAGTGAGATATGATCCGCGAAATATGGTCACAGACCATGTTTCGCGGATTTTTTTACTTTATTTGAAGTTGTGACTAATGTATAATAGTTTCGATTATCTGTCAGCCTTGAGTCAGGGTCCTGCCTGCGGGATATGGCAGGATCTCAACTAAAAGTCAGCTGAATCTGAGTCAGTGGGGTGAGATGAGGAAATCGATCTGTATGAAAAAACGAATTTTAGCAGGCATGCTGGCCATGTTGATCATCGGTACGGGGTGCGCGAACGGCAGCAGTGAATCGAATATACCCCCGGACAATGAATCGGAAGGATTGACGGGGCCTTTATCGGAATCGGACAGCAGCGGGAGCGGTCCGTCAGTCCGGAAGGATGAAGAGGATCTTTCCGCATTATCCGGAACGGAAGAACTGACGGACGATAGTTTTTATGATGAAAGCTCTAAAGATGAAAGCTTTTATAATGAAAGTTATCCGGGAGACCGTCTGCTCTCAGATGAGGCCATCGGCGTCAGGAACGAGTATGTAATATATTGTCCTGACACGGAGCTGCCGGATCTTTTTAAGGCATGTTATCCGGGTTATGAAGCGGTCTCGGATCCATCTGAAGATAACGGAAGGATGGTGGCTGAGGGCAGGATCGGGGACATGAAGATCATATGGATCATTTCGGATTATTTTTATGATTCCCATAATGAGGAGCGGTTGGATGAGCTGCTGATCAGGCAGCAGGAAGAAGGAGCTTCGGATTATGACTGGGTGGATCTTTTTGTCCTGGATGAGGTGAGCCTGGAAAAGTATATCGAGGATGGAGTGAATATTGCACTGGATCTGCGAATGGATCTGAGGATTCCTCTTCTTCATTTCAGATCACAGCTTCCCTACACACAGGAACTTGCAAGTGTCGGGATGCATCTTCGAGGAGCTGCGCTTGATATTTCTCCCGGTGTTTTTATGTATAGAAGGAGCATCGCCAAGGAGGTACTCGGAAGTGATGATCCGGAGACGGTCTCGGAAGCCGTCAGCAGCTGGGAATCATTTCGGGAGACGGCCGGGAAGGCGAAGAACGCAGGATATAAGATGCTGGCCGGATATGATGATGCGTTCGACGTATACGCACAGTCGGCCGAGGAATGGTATTCGGATGACGGGACTATTCACGTCGATGATCGACTGATGGAATGGGTCGAAACGACGAAGGAATTCGCTCAGGAAGGCTGCTGCGGCGAAATGCAGATGTGGTCTGACGAGTGGATGAAGAGCATTACCGGAAAAGGAGATGTTTTCGGTTATTTCCTTTCCGCGGAAGAGATCTGTACAATCAGAGATTCCGTAGAAAAGGATAATGCGGACAGTTTCGGTGACTGGGGAATTGCAGCCGGGCCGGATGCCTGGTACAGAGGAGGAACATGGCTCTGTGCCGCGGTCAATTCGCCGAATACGCGTTTCTCCGGGAAACTTATTGATGATCTGACCTGCAACAGTGACGTCATGAGGGAGATTTATTTAAAGACAGGTCTGACGGTCAATAATGACAAGGTCCTGCTCGAACAGGAAGATACTTTCGAAACTGCTTTTTTCGCAGGTCAGGAAACCGGTCCTGTCTTTTATGAGGCGGCACAGCGAATAAAAAAACCTATGGCGGATGGGGATAAGTGGGCATTGGACGATATTTTTCAGGAAGCCTACCACCCTTATTTTGAAGGAAAATGTTCGAGCAATGACGCTCTGGCCTCATTTTACCAGGTCGCAAAAAGCATGATCTTTACGGAGGACGAGGAATGGTAAGTGATGAGGAGAAGCTGAAACAGTCTGTTGAAGAGCTGAATCGCCTGACCGGACTTCACTTTACACTGGAAGCCGATGATGACGTCGAATCATCCGAAAAATATGAAAAAATAAGGCAGATCACGGCAGCCTGGAGAGAAAAGAACAGCAGGAGCACCTTCCTGACGGAGCTGCTCAGGGGTGTCCTGGCAGAATCCGAAATAGCTGAGAGGACGGCCAGATTTCATCTGGTCTCTGCCGTAAGAAGAGTTCTGTTCGTTATAGAGACAGACGGTGAATCCCTTGACGTCGCTTATCGGATCATACATCAGATGTTCACATCCACGAGTGACATGACCGTAAGAATGGGTGGAAGCCGGCTTGCGCTCATCCGGTCTGCCCAGAAAGAGTATAAAGAGTCTGCCGGGGAGGAGACCGCGCACATGATCGTGGACATGTTGAATGCAGAGGCTATGGTGAGGGCCAAAGTTGCGTTTGCAGAACCCTGTGAAACGCTGGAAGAGCTTCCGGAGGCTTATCAGAACGCTCTGACAGCGCTTACCATCGGCAGGATCTTCTACTCCCATGAGACTGTTCTGGATTTTTCAAGACTTGGAATCGGCAGATTGATCAATGAGCTGCCCGTCGAGGTATGCCGCAGATTTCTGAGGGAAGTTTACCGCGATAATATTCCCGATGAACTGGACGAGGAGACACAGACGACGATCAATACGTTTTTCAGCAATAATCTTAATATATCGGAAACCGCAAGGCAGCTGTACCTGCACAGGAATACGCTGGTATATCGCCTTGAAAAACTTCATCAGCAGACAGGACTTGATATCCGTGTCTTTGAGGATGCAATGACTTATAAAATTGCCTCCATGGTGAGTGGATATCTTAAATATATACAGGAGGACTGATTATGATCAAATTACACGAAGGCGGAGTATATCTGTTCCATGGCACTGAAATCAGTGAGTCTTACAGCGGAAATGCGCAGGCGGCAAGAGAAGGCACGATTGCATACGGTATTCTCAAGCAGCACAACACATCCGGCAATATGGATCAGCTTCAGATCCGATTTGACGCACTGACATCTCATGATATCACATATGTCGGTATCATTCAGACTGCCCGCGCTTCCGGTCTTGAGAAGTTCCCGATCCCTTATGTACTGACCAACTGTCATAATTCTCTCTGCGCAGTCGGGGGAACGATCAATGAGGATGACCATGTCTTCGGACTTACGGCCGCACAGAAATACGGCGGCGTATACGTTCCGCCCATGCAGGCTGTCATTCATCAGTATGCGCGCGAGATGCTCTCCGGAGGCGGAAAAATGATCCTCGGAAGTGACAGCCATACCCGCTACGGAGCGCTTGGGACCATGGCAATGGGAGAAGGCGGTCCGGAGCTTGTAAAGCAGCTCCTTTCACGTACGTATGACATTAAGATGCCGGAAATTGTTGCGATTTATCTGACGGGTGCTCCCCGTCCGGGCGTCGGTCCCCAGGATATCGCGCTGGCTATTATCGGTGCCGTCTTTAAGAACGGCTTTGTGAAGAATAAGGTCATGGAGTTTGTGGGACCGGGTGTAGCCGCTCTTTCCATGGATTACCGTATCGGTGTTGATGTTATGACCACGGAGACGACCTGCCTGTCCTCTATCTGGCAGACGGATGAGCTTACTCGTGAATATTATGCGATCCACAGAAGAGAGCAGGATTACAAGTCTCTGTCGCCAGCTTCTGTTGCCTACTATGATTCTCTGGTGGAAGTTGATCTGTCCGCCATCAAACCGATGATTGCTATGCCTTATCATCCGAGCTGTACCTATACGATTGACGAAGTGATCGCAAATGCTGCCGATATCCTTCATGAAACGGAAGAGCGCGCGAAAGTATCTTTCGGTGATAAAGTCCATGTAGATCTGATGAGCAAACTTAGTGACGGAAAGATCATGGTCGATCAGGGCATTATTGCAGGATGCGCAGGAGGCGGATTTGAGAACATCTGTGACGCGGCAGACATTCTTCGCAATAAAAGCATCGGGACCGGCTGCTTCTCACTGAATGTTTATCCGGCGTCCATGCCGGTCTATATGGAACTTGTGAAGAACGGGGTATTTGCAGATCTCCTTGAGACCGGAGCTGTGATCAAACCGGCTTTCTGCGGACCTTGTTTCGGAGCCGGTGACACGCCGGCCAACAATGCGTTCTCGATCAGGCACTCTACCCGCAACTTCCCGAACCGCGAGGGTTCAAAGGTCCAGGAAGGACAGATTTCGTCTGTTGCGCTGATGGATGCGAGATCTATCGCAGCGACTGCTGCCAACAAGGGTGTTCTGACTTCTGCGGAATACTTTACGGGTGAATATACAAAGCCCAGATATTTCTTTGATGATCGTATTTACAGGAACCGGGTATTTGACAGCAAGGGAGAGGCGGATCCTTCTGTCAGTCTGCAGTTCGGGCCGAACATCAAGGACTGGCCGTCTATGCCGGCACTCACAGATAACCTTCTTCTCAAGGTCGTCAGTGAAATTCATGACCCTGTCACAACAACAGATGAACTGATTCCGTCAGGGGAGACTTCCTCTTATCGTTCGAATCCGCTGAAACTGGCGAGCTTTGCACTATCCAGAAAGGATCCTGCCTATGTCGGGAAGGCCAGGGAGGTCCAGATGGCTGAAATTGCCAGGGAAGAGGCCCTCGGCGAAAGCGAAGATGCTGTCGCTGCGGAAGTTGCCGGTGCCTGTGCGGAGACAGCGGCTGCAATGACAGCGGTCAGGAAAGTATTTCCCGAGGCGGAATATGACAACACAGGAATCGGCTCCACCATTTTCGCGGTAAAGCCGGGTGACGGTTCTGCCCGCGAACAGGCTGCCTCCTGCCAGAAAGTTCTGGGCGGATGGGCCAATATTGCAAATGAATATGCAACGAAGCGGTATCGCTCCAACCTGATCAACTGGGGAATGCTGCCGCTTTTGATCGAGGAGGGAGACCTTCCGTTCTCAAACGGAGATTATATCTTTATTCCCGATATTCAGAGCGCGGTGCGGGAGAAGGCTGAAGACATCAGAGCTTATGTGGTGAAGCCGGACGGGCTCAGAGAATTCATCGTACGTCTCGGTGAACTGACGGATGACGAGAGAGAAATCATAGAGGACGGATGCCTCATTAACTACTACAGGAATCACAGATAAACAAGAATTACAGATAAACAGGAATCATAGATAAACAAAAAGGCTGTCGCTACGCGGCAGCCTTTTTAATCTCTGACGCAGAATTCTCGTGACGCGAGTCTATGA
>CAMNDN010000030.1:0-25510 GCA_946535445.1 uncultured Lachnospiraceae bacterium | reverse complement strand
AGTCAAATCAGCTGCTTCGATACAGTACAATCCTCCTTTTCCGTACTGTATAGGAAACATATATCACCATGAGCAAGAAACCCCGCATGTCATCTTAAGACGGCTGCGAGGTTTCTTCTTTTTCTCATATATTCATTTACCGGTTCCCGGTGCTATGTCTTTTCGAGTAAGATCTGTAAATGATCTCAATCAGCCGACTTTCGTCAGAAGGACCACGCACTCGACATTTTCGGTAAAGGGGAACATATCATATGCACGCGCCTCCTTTGGCTTATACCCGTGCTTCTTAAGCCACCGCAGATCCCTGGCCAGCGTCTCAGGCTCGCAGGAAATATAGATGATCCTTCCGGGCCGCATGTCGACCGCCGCCTGCATGAATTCTTCCGTGGAGCCGCTTCTAGGCGGATCCATAAAGACGACCTCGCACATTTCATGCTGCTCAGCCATCCCTTTCAGGAAGATACCTGCATCATTTTCATAAAAAGAGATATTACGGATGTTGTTGGCACGAGCATTTCTCACCGCATCCTTCACAGCGTCTCCGTTCAGTTCTATTCCGATCACTTCCTTCGCTCTTGCAGCCGCAGTGATTCCTATCGTTCCGATGCCGCAGTACGCGTCAATGACACGTTCCCGCCCGGTCAGATTGGCCAGCTTCATCGCATAGCGGTACATCTTTTCCGTCTGCACGGAATTGACCTGATAGAACGACTTCGGAGAGATCCTGAACGTGTTGCCGCACAGTCTGTCTTCTATGTATCCGTCTCCGTAAAGAACGATTTCCCGGCTGCCGAGCACCATCGATGTGTGCTCATCGTTCACATTGATCACGATCGTTGTGATCTCCGGATGTCTTTTCAGAAGTTCCTCAACGAAAGCGTTTTTATTGGGGAGGATCGGTGATGCCAGAACGAGGACCACCATTACCTGACCTGTAACATGCGCCGTACGCACCATGACATGTCTCAGGAGGCCGTATTCACTGTCCTCGTCATAGATTTTGATCTTAAAGTCCCGGGTCATCTTCAGGATATCCTGAATAATGGCATCCGCTCTTTTGTCTTCAAGAAGGCATTCTTTGACCGGAACGACCTTATGGGTCCCCTGCTCATAAATACCGCTGACATTCCTTTCTCGATGGCCGTCTTTTACATGGGCAAATGCAGCATTTACCTTGTTCCTGTAATGGAACGGGTCATCCATCCCAATGATACCGTCCAGCTTTACAAATGGTCTCAACAGTTCAGACACATACTTTTCCTTGTATTCCAACGTCCACTTATAGTCGAGACCGATGAAGCTGCATCCCCCGCACCGTTTCCTCACGGGACACTTCGGGAACTCAGAGTCAGGATCGACCTTCGGTATATCGGGAAGACCTCTAACGGTTCTCATCCCTGATGATCTGCCATAGCTTCCGGGCGTCCGGTCATTCTTTCTTCCGCTGTTGCCTCGAAATCTGTTCTCATTCTTACGATCATCACGATTATCTCTTCGGCTGTCTCTGTCCTTACGGTCAGCCTTCGCTGTTCCCTGCTTCCGCTCATCGGATGCTCTGCCGCTCTCTTTTACAGAACGTTCCTTCTTCTGTACCTTCTCAGCACTAATCGGCTGTCCTTCTTCCAGCCACTTCTCATACGCACGCTTTATGTCAAAACTCATTTCTTCTTTCGGTTTTCTGGACATGTTGACCTCTTTATAGTATGGTAATTCCCACTTAGCTGTCTGAAAATCTTAGCTGATTCCTTCAGGAAATGCAACATAAATTTAATCTCTGACGCGGAATTCCCGTGACGTAAGTCTACGATGAATGCACAGAGAAAGACACTGAAAAATCAGGAATGCCCCGCGATTGCTCGCGGGGCATTCCCTTTGCTGAAAGATGACTATGCAGATATATGAAAAGGCATTGCTGCCCATACGTCAATATCTTATGCGGTTAAGCACCGCTGTTTCATTTATCATTATTTATGATAAGGATATTATAGCATTAATACCTGTCAAATTCATTCCAAATATAGTCAAAATTTGTCCTTTACCCTTTAGTTCATCCAAATATCCACTATTTTTTTAAAATCCACACCTAATGTTTGAACATGTTTCAGTGTAGCCAAAATTTGATACTTTTCAGGTGTTTCCAGTCAAAACCCTTGCGCAACTGATTCCAAAATGATTATATTATAGAAAAGTACCTGCTGATTCATGACTATGAGGTTGTCTATGTATTCTTTATATTATAAAGAGAAAAATGATTTTGAGATCTTTCAGATGAATTCCCAGCATATTCATCCGCATCTCCACAAAAATATCGAATTCACCTACTGTCTCGAAGGTGCGCTGACCGTAGGAATCGGAACAACACTATACAGAATTGAAAAGGGCGATCTGGCGGTCATCTTCCCGGAGCAGATCCATCACTACCAGTCGTTCGGCGAGCAGGGAAAATCGCTTTATATGCTGGCTACCCCTTCCTTAAGCGGTTCTTTCATGCAGATGATCACAACGCTGGTCCCGACGAACCCGATCATTCGCGCAAAAGATGTTCATCCGGATATCTATTACGCGATGGAAACGCTCGACGAGGAGACCGATAATCCTCAGGCAGATGTGCTTCATCAGGCTTATGTCATGATCATACTCGCGCGCACTCTGCCTTATCTTAATTTGACGGAGAAAAAATCCATCTCCGGTGAGAATCTTGTGTACAGGGTCGTCTCCTATGTTGCCGAGCATTACACCGAGGAAGATCTGACGCTCACAAAAATGGCACATGACCTCTATGTAAGTCAGTTCGCCCTGTCACGCATTTTTTCAGGAACGTTCCACATGAATTTCAACAAATACCTGAATATCACCCGTCTGGAATATGTAAAATACCTTCTGGAATATACCAACCAGTCGATCACCGAAGCCTACGAGAATGCCGGATTCGGAAGCCAGCGCACGTTCAACCGGGCGTTTCGGGAACATTTTCATATGACACCGAAAGAATATAAAGCACAATGCAATGTCAAAGGGATGGGGCCGTAACCCCATCCCTTCTGTTTTCTCACCTGTCATGTTCAAGCCGCATCACTTGACCGGGACGCAGTGCCTGTCATTGATGTCTTTTACTTTCTTTACACGGTTGACGTATTTCTCGGCTGTAAAAGCTTCTGTCGTCATCCAGGTATTAACGATCTCTGTGGAGATAAGTGTTCCGATGATCTTTGCTCCGAGGCAGAGAACATTGGTATCATTATGCTGACGGGAAAGTGCCGCACAGAGTGTATCCTGGCAGACAGCCGCATAAATCCCGTTTATCTTATTGGCGATCATCGCGCTTCCGTATCCTACGCCGTCAACGAAAATTCCTCTGTCACACTCACCTTTTGCAACTGCCAGAGCTGCCGGATAAATATAATCCGGAAGGTCAGCCGGCTCATTGTCATAGGTTCCGAAGTCAACAACCTCATGTCCCATTGCTTCAAGCTGTTTCTTGATCTCATTCTTCATGTTGGTGCCTGCATGATCGTTTGCCATAGCGATTTTCATTCTTTTTTCCTCCTTTTCCATCGCCTGAGTATATATGCTTTTCCGCAGCCTCACTTACACACTGCCTTAATACCATATTATGATGTTCTCCAACACCTCTCTGTCGGTATCAATGGAGATATATGTATCCTCATCCAGGCCATACAGATAGAAAGATACCGAGCCGTCGTATTCATAATAATAGATGGAAAAATTATCCGTATAATAGGTAACTCTCCCGTTCTCATCCGCATTTTCACTGAACCTTTGAAGAAGCTCTCTGTCAATTCCGACCCCGGCAATATCCCTTCCGAGATTTTTACTGACATAGACGGGCGCAGTTTCTGATAATGCCTTCTGCACGACCCCCGTATCGATCCTGTCAGAAGAAGAATCACAGGAAAAGCCGATGTAATCATTGTTCCTGAAGACATCCACCCAGGTCGTACCGTCGACATATTGCCCATACATCGTGTTATCTTCTTCTTTGACCTGTGTCTCGAACCCGTGGGCTGTGAATTGTTCAGCCAGCTCAGATGCGCTCATTTCTAAAAGATGCTCTTCACTCTTAAATGCTTCGGTGATATTTTTCTCAATATTCACAAAGGCATCGAATTCCGAATCAGTCAGGTAAAAGCCTCCTGACTGATCGGACGTTCCTTCCACTTTGTGCGACGAGGAAAACCGTCCCGCCAGAGGAATGATAATACGGTTAAATATTGCAAGAAGCAGGATCATGGCGAAGAAGACGCCTGTAAAGCCCAGTTTTGCCTTGGGCTTCTCCTTCTTGATCTGGCTCCTGGTAAACGTAGATGTGTTCCTGGCCCGACTGACCGGTGTACTGGTCGGCCGGCTCCGCTGCAGCATCCTGTACTTTCGGTCGTTCCTGCTGGCTTCAATATTTTTGCGGACAGACTTCCAGATATTGTCGAGATCATCAAGTCCTCTGACGGACTCGGAGTTGATCCGTTTCTTAGCCTCCTCTGCCTGTTCAAGACTCTTCTGCTCAAGATCTCTCAGAAATTCTTTTCTGCTCGCTTCTATTTCGTTCTCTCTCCGTTTCTGCTCGTAACTCTCCCGGGCACTTACCGGTCCTGCCGCCTGTCTCTTCTCGGAATGACCATGCGCATGAGGAACAGCTGACGCCGCTCCGTAAAGATCCATACCCGGCAGTTCCGAAGATAACAGCTCATACGTACTGCTCCCCGGAAGCGGAGCGTTCAGAACAACATCCAGGTGGCTTCCCGGCAGTTCTCCGTAAAGAAGATTATCCAGGTGACTTCCCGGCAGATCCGAAGCTAAAACGTCATCAATATATTTCCCGGGTATATCGGCATAATAGAGATCAAGATCAGCTATCGAATTGCTGCTCTTCGATGCTTTCTGTATTTCATCATATCGATCAGACATACCATAAACTCCCTGTATCGTGCATGCCAGTAACATTTGTACTGATTATACCATATTCCTCCTGTATCCGCCCCCGTTTCTGTCAAATTTCATAAGTCCGAAGGACACACACATTTAACAGACCCCATACTTATGTTAAAGACCATCGTTATCAGACACTTTCATCCGTCTGAAGGATATCGCATAATAACAGTTCTCTCACCGCAGCCCGATACTCCCGGACATTCTTCGCTTTCTTAACTCTCTTCAGCGGCTTATCGGCATCCGAAAACATTCTTCCCATATACCACCAAAGTTCCTTCATTTTGCTGATCACATGTGTATCGCCGGAAAGCTCCCTCTGATAGCCCGACAGCACCTCATCGTGAAAAGCCATCAGATTCCCGGCAGAAAGTCCCTCTCCGCCCCGGATCTGCTGCACGAGCGCGGGATTTTGAATCAGGCCGCGACCGATCATGATACCGCTGAAATGTGCGCCCGACTTAAACAGATCACGAAGCTCCCGGTATTCCTTCACGGAAAAAACATTTCCGTTATATACGACCGGAATCCGGGTCATCCTGAGGATCTCCCCGAAAATCTCCGGATGAGCTTCTCCGTTATAGAATTCCCTCATTGTACGGGCATGAACGGTCAGTTCGCTGATCGGATACTGATTATAGATTGCAAATATCCTCTCCCATTCATCGACCCTCTCCACGCCGATACGGGTCTTGACCGACACGCATATTTTGTTATCGTAAGAAGAGTTCTCTTCAGAAGAGTTCTCTTCTGTTCCTCCGCCCCGGGACTGCGAATAAAGTCTTTCCTGACCGCACGCAGACTCCGCATAAGACTCTTCCGGATCTCTCTCAGACTTCGTGTAAGACATTTCAGGCTTTTTCGGTGACGCCGCCAGAAGCCCTCTCCTGTCCAATTCATTAAAAATTCCGTCCAGAAAACGGTCCATCTCATCCGTCAGGCCGAGGAATGCAGCCCCTTTTCCTTTCGACGTTACAGTAGGGGATGGACACCCGAAATTCAGATTGATCTCACGATACCCAAGGATTCTCAGTTCATCTGCTGCCCACAGAAAATCATCCACATTTCTGGTAAGGACCTGCGGAATCGCACAAAGCCCGACATTTTGTGCCGGGCTTATGTCTTTCTTTTCCTTATTCTTCATATTATGCGTCGCATGGACCGCAATAAAGGGCAGGTAGTACCTGTCCACTCCCGGATAATGCTTTGCGTGGGCATTTCTGTAAATATGCCCGGTTATCCCTTCCATCGGAGCAAAATATATCCTGTCTGCCACCATCATGTTGTCTCCCTATCGTCTGATCAGCCGGGATTTCATCACCACCGGGCAATCGGTCTGCACTCTACCGGAGCGAACGCATACTGAACATATTCTTCAACTTCATCGATTGTATCAAATGTAGCTATACACACCTGATTTCCCATCGCTCCGGCCAGCGCGTCAGGCATCCTGGTCAGCATTCTGTTGTGAGAACCGTACCTGCTGCCGATGTCTTCCATCGAATGGTCATAATCAACACCGTCACGCCGGCCGCAGTAAATACAGTACATACCATTGTCTTCATACGGATGTCTGTTCTCATCGAATGCGATCATGTCCGCCCAGATCCTGAAGCAATCCGCACTCTGGCTGAAATTCAACATATCCGGCGTGAAGCCTCCCGCCGGTCTCATATTCACTTCAAGGCCGACAATATCACCGCGCTTTCCGACACCTTCCTTATCCTCCGTAAGACGGAAGAACTCGAGATGGAAGAAACGGCTTTTTACATTGAATGCTTTCAGAGTACGGCAGCCTGCGCTTCTGACTTCTTCCGGGATCTGTTTATTGACATAATAGAAACAGGGTCTTCCCTCGTTGACCATGTCCATGATCGATTCTGCGGTAACATGACTTGCCGCGAAGAGGACTCTGCTCTCCGAATCGCACACTCCGTCAAAGGTCGTGACTTCCCCTTTGATGAACTCTTCCATAATATAAGGGACTTCCGGTTTATTTCTGAAGAACTCTTCCATTTCGTCATCACTGCTGATTTTCCATGTTGCCTCCGCACCGACGCCGCGGTCCGGTTTTACAACGATCGGATAACCGGTCATTTTCACGAAGGCATACGCGTCATCCGGGTCCGTCACCATCTGCCATCTGGCCGTCACCACCCCTGCCTTCGCGTAGTACTTTTTCATCTCGGATTTGCTTCGATAGCGCATGATCTCATCTGTCTTAAGACCGGTCGTGATATTGAAATCTGTTCTCAGAGCGGCATCCTGCTCCATCCAATACTCGTTATTGCTCTCGACCCAGTCCATTTTCCCGTATCTGGACGTGAAATAACCCATCGCTCGTATCATCTGGTCATAATCTTTCAGATCGCTTACCTTATAGTATTCTGTCAGGGCATATTTCAGCTCCCCGTTCAGATCATCATAAGGAGCGTCGCCGATTCCCAGTACATTGACGCCATTTTCATGAAGTCCGACGCAAAAACGTGAAAAGGCCTCCGGAAAATTCGGGGATACAAATACAAAATTCATCACATACCTCTTTTCATCCATAAAAGTCCGGCCGGAACCTTGCCGGATTTTCCAGTATCAATATCAAATCACAGAAATTCTATCACACATTAACGCTTTATAACAGTAAAACATTAAATTCTAAGTTACAGATATTCAGCCGCATATTATACGCTCATGTCATGACCTTCTCAATATTATTTTCAGCTTTCTTGCTGCTCTGAAAGGCAGCATCAGATACCGCCTTAAGGGAATGACCCGAATCCAGATGATCTCAAAAAACTTCCAGGTGAGGCTGGAGGGGTCAAGTTCCCTGCCGTCTCTCAGGACACGCGTCACGACAGCAAAAATCTGATCCCTGCTTACCGGACCTTCAATCACATCCTGAGCATCCCCGACGATATAATATCCGTCATCTTTTACCTTACAGATCCGGTGCATAACAAATTTTCCGTTTCTCCTCTGATAAAAGACGATGTCTCCTTTTCGCAGCGCACGATCAGGTGCCTGAAAAAAGACCGTGTCTCTGTCATGACATAAAAAGGGAAACATGCTCATGCCGGAAATCAGAACACTCACGCTCTCCCCGCTTTCGACCAGTTCCCGCAGCACGCTCAGGTACGCAGTCGTATCTACGACTCTTTTTACGGGATCCTTTTTCCTGCCTCTATCCAAAAGTACGCCTCCAAAATCAAGAATTTAAAACTTTTATGAATCAGCCAGCACGATGGCACCTAAAATCAGTTGATTTTAACCGAACACATTGATATACTTTGCTATGCATGGACAGGAAAAATTTTCCTCATGCATAACATACAATGGTTAATTGTAATACCAAGATGCTTCATTTCTATAATACTTGAGGGAATTAAAAATGAAAAGAAGAATCATGCTCCTCATTGTATCCGCTCTACTATTCGCACAGACCGGCTGCGGCGAGTCACTCATGCTGGAAGATGCGACCGAAACCGTCACGGACAGTTCAGCTGCCGACTCTTCCACTGAATCAAAGCCTGAAAAAAAGGAACAGACCTCTGTCGGCGCAGCTGCGATCATGGGACAGCTCAAAGATACATCGGAGGACGAATCAGAGAATGACGAGGATGAAGGCAGCAAGTATCTCGAAAACTTTGTTGCCAGTACCAATACGGATGTCATAGACCTCGTCCCATACGAGCTTAAGAACATTGATCCGGATCGGGATGAGGATACGGATTCGATCCAGCTTCGAATCAATGAAGACAGCAAAGATCATTCGATTGCGAGCATTCGTTTCTGGATCGACGGAACGATCAGCGATTTCGTCTGCGGCGAGGATGATTATGATCTTTTCAGGGGAGCATACGTCTGTGACTTCAATTTCACGGATGATGTCAGTAATATCGTTACTGTATTCACTTCCTCCCGGAACGGGCAGCACCTTACCACCCTGTACTCCTTCAAAGATGACACGGTGACCGAGATCGATTCGTTCGGCGGTTTCATTGATTTCCTGAGTATAGACGGAGCAGGTGAATTCTCGATCACAGAGGCCACGAATATACAGACTTCCAAATACGGAGTCATGTACGTCAAAAAGAATTTCAGGACAGGGGAAACATACGATTCCTCCACGGAAAAATATGTTCAGGAACTGGTACTCGATTCCAACTCTGTCGGTTATTATCCGGAGGAAGGACATTTCGCCTTTGGCTATCCCTTCTCTCTGAAAAAAGAACTTACACTCTACGTCAACAGTGATGAAGATTACGAGACCGGCAGCCTCCCGATCAACTTCCGGGGCGTTATCAAAGAGATGATGCTGACAGATGAAGAGCTCAACCCGAAAGTACTGCTCGTGGAACCGGAAGAAGGCTGGTCAGACAGTGAGACCAACATTGACTCACCGATCTATGCTCCTTCGAGTGCCGGCACGGATGATTTCAATCCGGAAAATTATACAGGATGGATCTCCTTCACCGAGCTGAGCGATACTTCGAATGAAGGTTTCTATATCGAAGCTCAGCAGTAAACTGACTTTTTCCGAAAAATACCGGGATACACTTCCGGTCATAGAAAACGAAAAAGAGGCTGTTTCGACAGCCTCTTTCATTATTTCCGATCAATAATCTATGACGATAACGGTCGTACCGATATCGACCATATTGTAGAGTTCCTGAGCCGCCCAATAAGGTAAATTGACGCAGCCGTGTGAACCGCTGTACCAGTAAATGCTTCCGCCGAAATCATCTCTCCATGTTGCGTCATGGAGTCCGATTCCTCCGTTAAAAGCCATCCAGTAATTAACGTAAGACGCGTATGAATAGGAACCGTCCGCCAGCTGTCCTCCCCGCAAAGTCCTGCCGCGTTCCATCATGTAGATGGAATAAATGCCTGTAGGTGTATAACGCGATGAACTGGTCTCCGTACCCGTAACGCACTCGGAAGCCATCTGCAGTTCGTAGTTCTCATAATAGTATACAGTCTGAGCCGGCTTATCGACCTCAACATATGTTCCGCCGAGCCTTGGGTCTCTCTCCAGATTATTCATGGAATAAACCGGCTCTCTCGTCTCACTCGTACCTGTGAGCAGTTCCTGGGTGATAAGAGCCGCTTCCTGCTCCTCATCGATAAGCCTGCCGTATGTCTCGCATTCGATCTGAATCGTTCCCGCGTTGGTGGATTCAAAATCACGTGTATCTCGAAGAACATCAAATTCCTGTGCGAGAGCTGCCGCATATGACGCTGCGCCCTGTGCGATAGCCGCATCATCAATGTAATAAAATCCGTTATCCTGAAGTGATACCCACTGACTGACCGTATCCTTTCCGAGTACTCTGATCTCATCGTTCGGCAGCTGGTAGGTGATCTCGGTATCCAGGAAGGTATTTAAAGCTTCTTCCTGACTGACAAGACCTTCGTCCGTGGCAATAACGACCGGCTGTGAGTAGATATCATCGTCCTTTACGATATTGACTTCCTCTGTACTGCTCTTGACCGCTTTATTGGCCACTTTGATCAGTGCATCCTTATTCATTTCCGTGCCATAGGTCTCCGGAATGATCTCGAAGGTATGATCATTCTTAAGAATGATCTGGGCATTTGTCGGCGCCAGCTGCTTCTCCGTATTCGATTCGCTCAGCGCCGAAATTCTTTTCTCAAGCTTTTCCTCGTTATACTCTGTTGCAGAGGCAACCGTATACTCCTTCTTGTATCCGAGCTTCCCGATGATCCAGAGGAAGGGATTCTGCTTTGCCTGGATCTCCGCTACTTCCCCGCTCGGGATATACGTATAATCGAACAGTTTGCCGGGGATTTTCTCCACCACCACATCTTTATAGGCAACATCCTGAGATTCCCGGCTCTTCTCTTCCGGTGTCAGATCCTCCAGTGTCTTCTCTCCGCCGATATCTTCCTGTTTTGCTCCGACTGTCTCGGCCGCAGCTTCATCCGAGGCAGCGACGTCCGAAAGAGACTCATCCGGAAGTGAAGAATCGGAAATCGAATCATCGGAGGGTGAAGCTATCGCCGCTGAAGACTCATCGGAAGGAACCGCTGCGGAAGCATCTGTGTCAGCAGCATCCGATTCAACAATTTCGGTCTCTTCCGTTCCCGTCTCATCAGTTTCCGATGTACTCATTTCCTGGACATTCGAAGCATTTTCAGGCTCAGCGAACTCGACAGGAGCAATGATTTCCATTCCGCCTGTAGTTTCAGTTCCCTCTGCAGGTACTTCCTCTGCAGGTATTTCCTCTGCGGGCGGCTCTTCCTTGCCGATCGCCTGGACCTCCTCAGCGTACTCGGCCGCTGCTTTGGGACTTCTCATAGTCAGTGTGAGTGTGTAGCTCTCGATCCGTTTCTGAAGCAGCGCTTCGACCTGTTCCGGAGTCTTGCTGCCCACATTGATTCCATTTATATAAGTACCGTCAATGAACCGGTTCGAGTATACATGAACGAGAATCAGGTATATTATAAGAAGAAAACCGCCTGCAAGGCAGGCAAGAAATTTCTTCCCCTGATTCTTATCCATACTCTGTACCTTATCGGTATATCTCTTTACTTTTTCATTTTCCAGCGGACTTTTAATGATTTTTATGAAAGAATCTTTTGCACTGATCAGACTTGTCTTAAGTGTTTTTTTCGGTTTTGGCTCTTCCGGCCTCTGCTTCGCCATTTATGCACCTCATTCCGCGATCGTAAACAGCTCCAATTCAGCATGATACGCCGATTTATACTTCTTTTCAACTTCTTTTTGGCTGGAAAAACCAAGTTCGGCAGGTTGTCAAATCACGATTGTCAATATCCTTATGAAGATGCTATAATGTACCAAATAGAGTGATAATCGGTGCCCGCCATATAGATAATTTATCATGGCAGCTCCTGGCTGCCCGAGATCTTATAATATATGAAAGGTCAAAAGAGAAACAGGTGTGAATCCCGTACGAACCCGTCACTGTGATTGGGAAGTTCCGGACAATGTGCACAGCACAGTCACTGGCGTTAAGCCGGGAAGGCAGTCCGGTACGCGCGGCCAGGCCGCATGACCCATAAGTCAGGAAACCTGCCGATTGTCGGTACAGGGAC
This sequence comes from uncultured Lachnospiraceae bacterium, assembly GCA_946535445.1. Taxonomy (GTDB): domain Bacteria; phylum Bacillota; class Clostridia; order Lachnospirales; family Lachnospiraceae; genus Chordicoccus. The sequence continues at coordinate 13,492 of CAMNDN010000030.1, read as the reverse complement.
TGCTGTCCCAAAGATCACGTGGATTTGGTCGTACCATAAGAATCGTCCAGGACGACTTTTTTTGGTGCCCACGCTTTTGCGAAGGCACTTTTTCTTGTTGTGCGGATAAATAACTGTCTGTAAAAAAGAACTGTCAGACATTGAATACCGATCGGTCCTGTGATCACAGGCAGCGTTCCTCTTAAGAACCGTTGCCGAATCAAACTATTTCACACAGGAGGATACTATGAAAAAAACACTTGTAACATTGCTCATCGCATCAATGACGATCTTCTCTCTTGCAGCGTGCGGAGGAGCCGGATCCGGTTCCTCCGGAAAAGACGGTTCAGAACCTGCTTCTCTTGAAGCCTCCGCTGACACTTCAGCCGACAGCGTAAAAGAAGAATCAGAAAGCACAGCCGCGGAAGGCACTGAAAGCATCTCCGACAATTCTGCTGCGGAAGATGCCGAAGAAGAGGAGAACTATGAGACCGGAGACGCTTCTCTCGATAATCCGCGCAATCAGGATGAAATCGGTGAGAACGAACTCCTTGTAGTCAGCTTCGGCACAAGTTTTAATGACAGCCGCAGAGCGACAATCGGCGCTATTGAAGAAGCTCTTGAGAAAGCATTCCCGGAATGGAGTGTGCGCAGAGCATTTACCAGCCAGATCATCATCGATCATATCAACCGCCGCGACAAGGTACAGATCGACAATGTCGGAGAGGCTCTTGACCGTGCGGTAAAGAACGGCGTCAAAAAACTGGTCGTTCAGCCGACTCATCTTATGGACGGCTTTGAATATAACGATCTGGTGAACGAAGTAGCGGAGTACGCGGACGCATTTGACAAAATCGCAATCGGTAAGCCGCTCCTTTCCTCCGAAGAAGATTTCAAAGCTGTCGAAGAGGCAATCACAGGCGTAACGGCAGACTATGATGACGGAGAGACAGCAATCGTCTTTATGGGACACGGTACGGAAGCTGATTCGAACGGTATTTACGCCGACATGCAGAAAAAGCTCACAGCGGATGGATTTGCAAACTATTACATCGGTACGGTCGAGGCAGAACCTTCTGTCGAGGACGTACTTGAGCAGGTCAAATCCGGCACCTATAAACGCGTTGTCCTCAGACCGCTCATGGTCGTCGCGGGAGACCATGCCAATAACGACATGGCCGGTGACGATGAGGACTCCTGGAAGAGCATCTTCGAGAACGCAGGTTATAAGGTCGAGTGCGTCCTCGAGGGTCTCGGTGGAGTTGATGCCATCAAGCAGCTTTATGTCTCTCATGCCCAGACAGCGATCGAGGAAGCTTTATCATAACTTTTATTCATTGACGATCAAAACTTTCATTGGGTATGCAAGGCTGCTGACATGAAGCAGTCCGCATACCCACATTCTATTTTGGAGGCAACAATGTATAAAAAAATATTAATGCTGCTCCTGTCCGCTCTCCTTACGCAGGGCTTGCTGGCAGGCTGCAGTGCCGGTCCCTCTGCTGATACAGATCCCTCCGCTGCCCGGGAAACCATGAGCGGAAAGACAGATGATAAGGAAAATACTGTCGAAAATTCAGATGATTCAAAAATTGAAGGTGTCGCTTCTGCCGAAGAGATGGCTGAGCCTGTGGACATAGACGTTGAAGGTCTGGATCCGGTAAAGGCCGATACGATCGAGAACGGTGTCTACACGGTCACAGTCGACTCCAGCTCATCCATGTTCAAAATAACGGACTGCCGGCTGGCGGTCTCCGACGACAGTATGAGCGCTGTACTGACCATGAGCGGGCAGGGCTATCTCTATCTCTACATGGGCACAGGAAAGGAAGCCGTAAAAGCGGATGAATCTTCCTATATCCCATATGAGGAGACTGCAGACGGCGCTTATACCTTCACCGTGCCGGTCGACGCGCTGGATGAAGCCATCCCCTGTGCGGCTTACAGCAAGCGCAAGGAGCAGTGGTATGACCGCACACTCATTTTCCGCGCGGATTCACTTCCCCCGGAAGCTCTTACGGGAAGCACCTTCACGGATCCTTCCGATCTGAATCTTGCGGACGGAACGTATACGGCCGAGGTCACCCTTTCAGGAGGTTCCGGGAAAGCATCGGTCTCCTCACCTGCTCTCCTGACAGTGACCGACGGCAACGTGACGGCTGAGATCATCTGGAGCAGCTCCAACTATGATTTCATGGAAATCGACGGCGTCCGTTATGATCCGGTGAACGAGGAGGGGAACTCGACATTTGTCATCCCTGTCACCGGTTTTGATTACAAGATGCCGGTCAGCGCGGACACGACCGCGATGAGCACACCCCACCTCATTGACTATACTCTGATATTTGACAGCGCCTCCATTGAAGCCGCTGAATAAATCCATTGTCTGATCTCTATTCGGAAAGGACTGATCATGCAGCATCGTTATCATCGCCTCTTGCCGATTCTCCTGTCGCTTCTCTGTGTATATATCCTTGCGGGTTGCGCAGTACAGCCGTCAAAGTCTGACAGTGCCTCCCCGTCCGTCTCCGGAGTTTCGGACAGCCTGCCTGCTCCGGAGGCAGATATTACCGGATCCCGGAATACCTCAGGACAGCCGGAGACGGAAACAGCAGAATCTTCGGATACCTCCGGGCAGACAGAAAAAGATAAGACAGAGTCTACCTATACCGCCGAGTGGTCTGAGATGAAAACGACCGGACATCTGATTCCCGACTATGCCTCAGAGTTCGCCGTCGACTATTACGATAACTGCTCTCTGATCACGATCGGGGGGACTGACCGCTATCTGCTTCTTCCTGAAGGTACAAGAGTCCCCTCCGGCCTGGATTCCGATATCATCCCGATCCGGAGGCCGGAAACGATTTATCTTGCCGCATCATCGGCCATGGATTATTTCAGGGTGCTTGGCGCTCTGGATAAAGTCCGTCTGACAAGCACACAGGCAGGCAACTGGAGTCTTCCGGAGGTGGTCCGGGCTCTTTCTGACGGTGCAATGATCTATGCGGGCAAATACAGTGCTCCCGATTATGAACTCCTTCTCAGGGAGAATATCGATCTGGCGATTGAATCGACCATGATCTATCACTCACCGGAAACAAAAGAAAAAATCGAAAAACTGGGGATTCCGGTCTTCGTTGACAAATCCAGCTATGAGGAACATCCCTTGGGGCGCATGGAGTGGATCAGACTTTACGGTCTGCTTCTCGGAATGTCCGAAGAGGCAGACAATTTCTATCAGAGGCAGCTGGAATCACTGAAAGCAGTACCTGAACTCGATAGAATGCTCTTTGAGGGTGAGGAACGATCTCCGGAAAAATCTGCAGCCTATTTTTACATAACTTCTTCCGGGAGCGTCAACATTCGGCGTCCGGGCGATTATATTTCCCGCATGATCGAGCTTGCCGGAGGTTCATATGCTTTCGCGGATGCTGTCTCCGAGGGAGGTGCCCAGGCTACCATGAATATACAGATGGAAGCTTTTCTTGACCGGGCACTTGAAACCGATATACTGATTTACAGTACTTCCATTGATAATGAGATCTCCTCCATCGGGGATCTCTACTCAAAGGTTCCCCTGCTTGCCGCGAGTCGGGCAGCTGAAAACGACAATATCTGGATCACCGGCAAAAACATGTATCAGCAGACGACGGCGATTGCCGAAATGATGCTCGAACTGCAAGCTGTCATTGCCGGAAATGCCGATGAGAACGAAATGGAATTCCTGCACAGGCTGAACTGAGATTCCTAAATTATGGAGTTTCTTCACAGGCTGCACTGAGATCCCTGAATTACGGAGTTCCCGCATTTGCTGCATAAAAACCCGTGGATTCATCTTAAAGAGCGGAGAAACATCTTATGTCACACAGATCTTTACGCCGGACAACCTGCTTTATCACGCTGGCAATCCTGCTGACAATCCTCATCATCCTGAATATCAATTCCGGAAGCATTCGGCTGACGCCCCTCGAGATCCTGCATACCCTCGTTTTGGGCGGATCCCCGGATGCTTCCGGGCAGATCATTTGGGAGATCCGGATTCCCAGAATTATTTCCGCAGCTCTTCTTGGCGGCGCCCTGTCCGTGTCCGGCTATCTCCTGCAGACATTTTTTAACAACCCGATCGCAGGTCCTTTTGTCCTCGGCATCTCGTCCGGAGCCAAACTGACCGTAGCGCTTACCATGATCTTTTTTCTCGGGCGGGGGCTGACGGTCGGAAGCATCGGTCTGGTCGCGGCAGCATTTGCAGGATCTCTCATTTCCATGGGATTCATTCTGCTCATTTCCATGAAAGTATCGAACATGTCCCTGCTTGTCGTCTGCGGCGTCATGATCGGATATATCTGTTCCGCAATTACGGATTTTATTGTCACCTTTGCGGATGATTCCAATATCGTAAATCTGCATAACTGGGCACTCGGAAGTTTTTCCGGAGCAGGCTGGACCGGTGTAAAAGCCGGCTCTCTCATTGTCCTCCCGTGTCTGGTGCTCAGTTTTCTGCTTTCCAAACCGATCGGAGCCTATCAACTGGGAGAGAACTACGCGCAGAATATGGGCGTAAATATACGGCTCTTCCGCGTGGAGCTCATCCTTCTTTCGAGTATGCTGTCCGCGTGCGTGACGGCCTTTGCCGGCCCGATCTCTTTCGTGGGCATCGCAGTTCCGCATCTGGTAAAGAACCTTTTCCGGACCGCATCCCCAATCATGATCATCCCGGCTTCTTTTCTGGGCGGATCCTGTTTCTGTCTGGCCTGTGACCTGATCGCCAGATGCGCTTTCGCCCCGACCGAATTATCAATCAGTTCCGTGACCGCCGTGTTCGGTGCTCCGGTCGTCATCTGGATACTGCTGCACAGAAAGAGGTGACCCTTGAAAAGTATCTCTCTTCGAACAGAAAAACTAACAGCCGGTTACGGTGCAAAAGCAGTGCTGCATGATATTTCTCTGGAAGTCATGCCCGGACAGATCCTGACGCTCATCGGTCCGAACGGTGCGGGCAAATCCACCCTGCTCAAGACCGTCTCCATGCAGCTGAAGCCCCTCATGGGCGCAGTCTACCTCGGAAAAGAGGACATGCGTGATCTCTCTGCAGACAGGATCGCGAAAAGTATGTCTCTTCTCTTAACAGAGCGGATCGACCCGGAACTGATGACCTGCAGGGACCTCGTTTCGACCGGCAGGTATCCCTACACCGGCCGGCTTGGCATCCTTTCCGCCGAAGACAATCGGAAAGTCACCGAAGCTATGTCTCTGACCCACACTTCAGACCTGGAAGATCGCCCGTTCAACGCCATCAGCGACGGTCAGCGGCAGCGTATTCTCCTGGCCCGGTCCCTGTGTCAGGATCCCGGCGTTCTGGTGATGGATGAACCCACCTCTTATCTTGACATCCATCACAAGCTGGAACTCCTCTGGCTGCTTCAAACTCTTGTCAGACAGAAAAATATTTCTGTCATCATGTCTCTGCATGAGATCGACCTCGCACAGAAAATCTCGGATCTTGTTCTGTGCATAAAAGACGGAAAGATCGACCGGACGGGAAGACCTGAGGAAGTTTTTACGGATGAATATATAAAAACCCTGTTCGATATCGAACAGGGAAGTTATCTGGCATATTGCGGGTCTCCGGAACTTCCGAAGATTTCCGGGAGACCGACGGTATTTGTCATCGGTGGCGGCGGCTGTGCCATCCCGGTCTATCGCAGGCTTCACCGGCAGGGCATCGCATTTGCCGCAGGCATTCTGCACAGGAACGATATGGAATACCCGATTGCCTGTGCACTGGCGTCCGAAGTCATCTCGGAGAAGGCTTTTGAGCCAATCTCCGATGAGACCTTCGACAGAGCGCGAAAAATTGCCTCCTCCTGCGGTGAAATAATATGCTGCCTGAAGGAATTCGGCACTCTGAACGCACGAAATAAAGATCTTTTAAAAGGCTGATCCCTCCCCGGACCGGCCTTATTTTCCGTATCGGATCCGGCCGGCCGCGCAGGCGGTAAAGAAAGCCAGAATATCGATCACTACGATCGTCGATCCGACCGGTGTACCTGCCAGGATCGAGATCAAAATGCCCAGGACTGCACAGATCACGGAGATGACAGCCGCGCAGATCGTCACCGTCCTGAATGTCCTGAAGACACGCATGGCCGAAAGGGCCGGAAAAATGACCAGGGCCGAGATGAGCAGCGAGCCCACAAGGTTCATTGCGAGTACAATGATAATGGCGATCGTCACCGCGATCAGAAGATTGTAGCCGTTTACATTGGTCCCCACCGCTTTCGCAAAGTTCTCGTCAAATGTGACTGCGAAAATTTTGTTATAGAATACGACAAATATCACGACGACCGCTACAGAAAGCACCACACAGAGCCAGACTTCCGATACCGACAGCGTCAGGATGGAAGTCGACCCGAAAAGGGTACTGCAGATATCGCCTGTCAGGTTCGTCGAGGTCGAAAAAATATTCATTAGCAGATAGCCGATGGCCAGTGCCCCGACCGAGATCATCGCAACGGCCGCATCTCCCTTGATCTTCGTATTCTGACCGGTCCGAAGCAGCAGGACCGCACAGACCACCGTTGCCGGCAGAACGAACAGCATATCATTCGAAAGATTCAATACCGATGCGATCGCGATCGCGCCGAACGCGACATGGGACAGTCCGTCCCCTATAAAGGAGAAACGTTTCAGTACCAACGTCACGCCCAGAAGCGAAGAACAGAGCGCGATCAGTACACCGACGATCAATGCATACCGAACGAACGGAAAACCGAAATAATAGGCAAGTGTCTGTATCATATTCCTGCCTCCTCTTCCTGATAAGCTGTGAACAGTCTTCCTTCCCGGCTCGTAAGATACTTTTCCTTTGTTCCGAAAAATACCGTACTGCCTATATGTAAAATATGGCTGGCATATCGCACCGCGGCATGTACATCGTGGGAGACCATGATGATCGTAACGCCCTCATCCTTATTCAAATGCTCAATGAGTGAATACATGTCATTGGTCACTTTCGGATCGAGTCCCGAGACAGGTTCGTCCAGAAGAAGGATCTTCCGGGTCGCGCAAAGTGCCCGCGCCAGCAGGACTCTCTGCTGCTGGCCTCCGGAAAGCTCCCGGTAGCAGCGGTCGGTAAAAGACTGAAGTCCCATGCGGGCAATATTGTCCCGTGCCATCTGTTTCTCTTCTTTTGTATAGAACGGATGGAACTTTCCTCTTGCCTGACAGCCTGAAAGAACGATCTCCCACACAGAGGCGGGGAAGTCCCGCTGCACGACTGTCTGCTGCGGCAGATACCCGATTTCCCGGGCCGTCACACCGTCTCCGGTCGTGATGGAACCTGACATCGGAGCCATCAGACGCAGAAGCGTCTTCATCAGAGTGGATTTGCCGGATCCGTTCTCACCGACGATACACAGATAATCTCCTTTATTCACTTCAAAACTCAGATTTCGTACGAGGACATCCCCCTCGTATCCCAGAGTCAGATTCTTACATGTAAGCTGTGCCATATCTACTCCTTGATCTTCACTCGCTCGTGATCGTACCTTTCATGATCTTTTTCCGACATTCTTCACAGACTCCGTAGAACACTGTCCTGACAGAATCAAGTGAGAAACCATGATGCTCCAGCATATGTTCGCGAAGATTGGAAATTTCATCACATTCCAGATGGATCAGACGTCCGCAGCTCTCACATTTGCAATGAAAACAGGCAGGCTTATGACAGTTCGTTTCCCTGTCGATATATTCGAACAAGGCCCCTCCGTTACTGTCCAGAACATATCGGTTGACTTCGCCTGCCTCCACAAGTCTCTCAAGCTGGCGATAGACGGTCGTCATACCGATCCGGCTGCCCCGCTGTTTCATCGTGTCATAAATTTCCTGGACAGTCATCTGCTGCCCCGGTATCGATTCCATGAAGGTGAGCATTTCCATATAATGCTTTGTTCTGTACTGTGATTTGGCCATTCGTAAATCCCCCGGATAATCCGCTCGATCGAAAGTACGCTCACTCGGAAGCGCAATTTGAAAAGCTTTTTCATTTTAGCACCTATTCTTGTTTTGTCAACACATTTGGTAATGATTTTCATTTTGCCGAAAGAAGCGTAAAAAACAGGGCTGCACCTCTTTATATGGCAGCCCCGCATCTGATATGATTCCTTTTTTCGTGTTATATCGCTATTTCTAGTTTATGGTCCTTATTCAAAATGCGCTCTCAGCTTCAGCCGGTCTTTCATTTCCCATCTGCGATCCATGTAACCGGAGATCTGTCCGATCATCCACCCGTTCACAAGAGCCGTGATCAGCGTTCCGAGTTTCACTCCCTCAAAATGGAACAGCCCGAAAAAGCAGAATGAAAGGATGACGCTGACGGTCAGGCTCACAAGGTCATAGACTGTCTTGACCCTGGCCACGGAAAACCCGTATTTTGAGGAAACCTCCTTGACCGTGAGCTCATAGGCTTCCGGGGCAAAATAGGTGTGGAACAGAAATGCTACTCCCACGGCACAGATGACCATGCCGCAGGCATAGACGATACAGCGAAAGGCAAATGTTCCGGATACCCCAAGAAAAAGTATTTCCGTCAGAAAACCCACAAAAGAAATACAGAGATCCAGTACAGTTCCATAAATAACTGCCGTCACGAATGAAAAAGCATACCCTCTTTTAAATTTTCCCATGGCCAGCGTGAGCACGATGAGCAGAACGAATTGGAGACAGTATTCTGCCATACCGAACGTGAAGAAAGGAAGGCTCTCCGAAATCTTAAGATGCAATATATATGCGGGCGCAACGACCATGGACATGCCGAAATCCGCCTTCTCCATCAGCGCAGTTCCCAGCGCCAGGAACAGGATTCCGAACAGATAGGCATATTCAGAATAAAAAGTCTTTTTCATACAGTTTCTCCGTTCATACAGTCTTTCCGCTCATATAGCCTTTCTGCTCATGCGGTCTATGGAAAGCTTGTATAGATTTTACCAGAAGACCATGTTTCCGCAACATATATCTTTCACGACCCCTATAACTTCTCTGGTCATATTGTTCGGAAGAAAAGAAAGCGTCGATCCGGCAGAAATTCCCTGCACATCTCCGAGTCCGTTCTTTTTCGCAATACCGATTGCCCGGTACATATGGAAGTTATTCGTCACAATACCGACAGTTCCGTCCGATGGAAGCAGCTCCCTGCTGTAAAAAATGTTCTCTGCGGTATTTCGTGCCTTTTCCTCAAGAATGATCCTCCCCTCATCGATACCGGCAGCGATAAGATAATCAGCCATACCGCGAGCCTCCGACACCGGTTCATTGCTTCCCTTCGCCCCTGTGACAATGCAGACCGTCTGCGGGTTTGCCCGAAGATAATCCGCGGCGCAGTCCAGACGATATTTCAGCACTACGCTCGGACCGTCATCCCTCACCTGCGCACCGAGCACAATGATACTGTCAAGGGGCTCATCGCATCGGCTGTTAAAACTTTTTCCGATCCTGGCCGCAAGAAATATAAATGCCGCTGCTCCCACACAGATGATTGCGGTGACGAGGATAAGCAGCCATTTCGGCGCCATCAGGTACCATTTCCGATGGATTCCCACGGCGAAGACAAGGAAAAGGACGCCAAGGAAGATCCAAAAGAGAAAAAACTTACTTCCGGAAGCAACGGAAAAAATCATAAGTCCGTATCCGATACTTAAGACGGCAAGTATAATAAATATAATCATATAATCATCCTTCAAGAAGTCATAAATTGTCTGTAAAAAGCACACTGCTCATCAATCGCCGGTCCGGATTCCTCCTTCTGAATGGTCAGCATAAATACATGGTGCAGGTCATGCAGACTGTCTCCGTAGCACTTGTATGTGAACGGGACGCCCTGCTCCGCCAGGCTCTTCGCCATGTGAGGAGCCTGATTTCGAAGGAAATCGCCGACGGCCGTGTTCAGGAACACCGGCGGATATTTTTCCGTCACATGCAGGGCCGGAGATATGACTTCATACTCCTCTTTCGTCGGTTCATGGCCGAACACATCCAGCATCAGTTTCTGTGTCAGCAGATCGACCTCTTTCGGGTCCGTCAGCAGGTAAACGCCGCAGTTCAGATTAACGGCGCGGATCCGAAGTCCTTCCGGAACACGGAAAGGGAACCGGGAGGCGTAACCAGAATTCGTGGCAATAGCGGCGTACAGCGCAAGATAATTTCCGCCTGCGGAATCACCGGTCGCAAATACATTCTCCGTATCAAATCCGAATCTCCCTGCATTGTTCAGCATCCATTCAAATGCTCTGTTCGTATCTTCAAGCGCAGCCGGGAATACGGCTTCCGGCGCCAGGCGATAGGAGAAATTCACGACCGCAAATCCCCTTCTGGAAAGCTCCATGCAATAGAACTGATAGCGGTCCTTATCACCGTAGACCCAGCCTCCGCCATGAACGCTCACGATGACAGGAAGATCGCGGTCCTCACTTCTTTTCGGGCGATACACATCCAGCACGTTCCACTTCGGATCCGGTCCGTACAGAATATTATCATATCGAACGACATCCGGCGGGGACGTGAGTCCCCGGTCACGTTCCGTATCTCCGCTTCCGAAAGTGTCTCTGATCAAGTCACTTGTCTTGGACATTGTGCATCTCCCTGTTTACTGTTTCTCAAAGCTGATCACATCATGGCTGTCGCTCATGTCGATCCAGTCAAGCGCTTTGAGGCTGCCGGTGCTTTCATCGAATATCATGCTGAATGCCCCGTTTCCGCCGGTCTCGGATATCTCACTGCTGCTCTCTTCCTGACCGTCGGTAATCGCGGCCTGATTCACGGTACCATCCACATAGACAAGGGCCTGTTTCAGTATATCATAGTAGACCGTCATCGTATTATAGACGGCATTACCATCCCTTCCGCTTCCGTCTGAGATGACCACATCAAAGCCGTCAACGGGATTGGCTGTGATCTCCATGAACATCGGTCCGTCATCTTGCTGCTGCCAGGTCCCCTCAAGCAGACTCTCTGCTGTTTCGCTGTCAAGTGGACTGACATCCGTGAACGCGTAACTTACAATTTTATGATCCTTGACCTCCACGTCCACATCAATGTAGGCACAGGTATATACTCCATTTGTATAGACCAGGCGAACATAGTCATCCCCATCTCCTGCATCGGGCAGGGCTCTGAAGCTTCCCACGTACACGCCTCCGTCCATATCCGAATCGGCAAGCCGCTCGACCAGAGAGGCATCTCCTTTATCCCCCTGGTAATAGGACCATGAAAAACCTTCTTTTACAGTCCCCCCGTCAAGCCGGATCGTCAGGTTTCCTTCCTCAACGAGTTCTCCTTCTTCCTTCGGCATTTCAAAAACATCCCGCTCAATGATTTCCTCATACACATTATCATCTTCCGCAGCGGCTGCGCTCTCCGCTTCGGTCGAACCGGATTCTGCCCCGCTCATCCCATCTGTCACTTCTTTCACATCTGTTCCCCCGGCATTCCCGGAACAGGCTGTCATGAGAACGGAGGATCCCAGCAACAGTGCTAACATCGTCTTTTTAATCATCTCATTTACTCCTTATTATAAAGTTTACATTGTAGCTTGATCATATCACTGTTCACTATACACTATTTTTGTGACCATGCTGTGAGATTCTATCATTTTCTTTAATTTAGGCACTTCATTTTTTATATTTGACATCTTTTTGCATGAACACTATAATCAGAACAGTTTGCCAGTACATAAGGAGGTATATTCTGTGAAATTAAGTGCAGGAAATCAGTTTGCCGGCACAGTCGCCAAAGTCAGCGAGGGTGCAGTAAACGGTATCGTATCCATCGACGTGAACGGTACGATCGTGTCATCCACCATTTCCATGTCCGCCATCCGTGAACTGGGACTGGAACCCGGAAAGAAAGCCTATGCCGTCGTGAAAGCTACTGATGTAATGGTCGGCCGGGGCGAACATCTGGCTTTAAGCGCCCGGACAGACAATGTAAGGGAACACCATCCTGAAAAAATATGATTTGTTGGCTGTGTGTTGGCTGCGTGTTGGCTACGTACACAAATTGACAGATTTTCACAGGAATTCTACTTTTTATAAAGCATAAAGAAAAACCCCGAAAACACAAGGTTTTCGGGGTTTTTGATCTGTTTGATCGGAAGTTCTTCTGGTAGAAAAATTATCTCTTTGAGAACTGCGGAGCACGTCTCGCGCCTTTGAGACCGTATTTCTTTCTCTCCTTCATACGCGGATCACGTGTGAGGTATCCGGCCTTCTTCAGTGTCGGGCGAAGTTCCTCGTCCATCTTGCAGATAGCACGTGCAAGTCCGTGACGGATTGCACCGGCCTGACCTGTATATCCGCCGCCATGTACGGTAACGATCACATCATACTTGCCGACGCCATCGATTGCTACGAGCGGCTGACGAACAACGACCTTCAGTGTCTCCATACCGAAGAAGTCGTCGATATCACGCTTGTTAATTGTAATCTTGCCATTGCCCGGTGTAAGATAAACTCTAGCTACAGAGCTCTTTCTTCTACCTGTACCATAAAACTTTTCGCTTGCCAACGTCTTACCCTCCTATCAGAATTTAAGGTCAAGGACTTCCGGTTTCTGAGCTGCCTGCTCATGTTCCGGACCTGCATAGACATGAAGTTTCGAATACATCTGCTTGCCAAGAGCGCCCTTCGGGAGCATGCCGCGAACTGCGTGCTCGACAACTCTCTCCGGATGCTTTTCCAGCATCTCACGAAGAGTAGCGGTCTTTACGCCGCCGACATATTCTGAATGACGGAAGTAGATCTTCTGATCCATCTTCTTACCTGTGACTTTGATCTTAGCAGCGTTGACAATGATTACATAATCACCTGTATCAACATGCGGTGTGAAAATCGGCTTCTTTTTGCCTCTGAGAATGGTGGCGACTTCTGAAGCCAGATGGCCGAGCGTAACACCTTCAGCGTCAATCACATACCATTTACGCTCAACTTCATTCGCTTTCGCCATAAATGTGCTCATGGATATTTCCTCCTGATGAAATTGTCAAAATGAATATATACATGGCAGCCTGTCATTCCGGGGCATGGCATGAACTCTGCCTCATCCGTGTTTCCTCCGCAGGAAAATTCGAATGCCTGCAGGCCGAGCGGCTTCCGATTACCTTCTCTTCAGCGCTCAATCCTGCTCGTCTCCAAAACGTCCGGGTTGCGAAGCCGGTACGCTCAAAAAGACACAAAAATAATGTGCGGCCGGGAATGCCGCACGAATTATTATAAAGAAATCATGTTTTGATGTCAAGTGTCGATTCCGTAATTTCTGCAGTTAAATCCGCTTTAAGTCAGCAATAAAATCAGCAATACGGTACGCATTGCACGCTTCGACAGAATTCCTGCATGCAGACCGCATCAGTAAATTGTCTTCACATCCTCTTCCTTCAGGCCGTACGTCTGAAGAAATTTCTGATACACAGAATAATCCCTGATCATCACGATCTCATGAAGTGTCCCTCCGTTCCTGTCTCTGA
>CAMNDN010000029.1:0-25531 GCA_946535445.1 uncultured Lachnospiraceae bacterium | reverse complement strand
CGTGAACCCACAGCCGCAGATACAGCACTGGTATCACTGATTATTCTTTTTCCTGTTTTTTAAGGACGATGATCTCTACAGCAGCAGCTGAGAGCGCAATAACGCACCACAGAAGGACAGAGTTATTGTCCCCGGTCGCCACGGATCCTCTCTTTTTATTGGTGCGGCGGGGCAAAGTGGTCGCTTCCGGTCTCTGCGTAATGGTTGCCCTGGGAGAAACGGTTCTGTTTTTTTGGCCTTTGCTTTTGCGGTCACGGTCGCTTTCGGTGCTTGTGTTGCCGTCGCACCCGGCTTACCCGTGGCAGTCACAGATGGGACAGCTGTCGGGGTGAGTACTGCAGTTCCTGTCGGAGGCACGGAAACTGTCGGGAGTACTGTGACAGTCGGAGATACCATGACAGTCGGAGATACCGTAACGGTAGAAACGGCACCCGTCGGCTCCGTCTCCTGATCACTCTCATCAGATCCTAAAGAGAGAATTTTAAACGGCTGCTCAATCGTTCTTACATCTTTGCCTTCCGAATAAGAGTAAATGTCAATCTCGGCTGTTGCGGTTCCCACATCGACATTATCCCTGTAGATCGCCGAGATCTTAACATCATAAAAAGACTTTGTCTGCTGTATCGGTGTGTTCTCATACTATGCCTTTTCATGCTCTCGTCCTTCCCCACCTGAAACAGTCTGAGATATATTTATCCTATTGTATATATTTTTCTGGAATAATCTCAGAAAATTAACGATAAAAGAAATATTACCGACAGACAAAAAAGAAGAAGCCGCATCCGGCTTCTCCTCATTTAATACCGATAACAGTTCACTTCTTATCTCTGCGAAGCTTGATATCCTGCAGTTCTTCAAATATATAATCGTTCAGGACCTTGATATAGGTCCCCTTCATACCGGAGGATCTCGATTCGATAATACCGGCACTCTCAAATTTCCGAAGTGCGTTGACGATGACCGATCTGGTTATTCCCACACGGTCCGCAATCTTGCTGGCGACCAAAATCCCTTCCTTGCCATCCAGTTCATCAAAAATGTGAATAATCGCCTCAAGTTCAGAGAACGATAATGTGGAGAACGCAGACTTCACGACCTGCTTCTTTCTCGCCTCCGCAGCATTTTCCTCATCCACGGAGCGCATCATTTCCAGCCCGACTACAGTCGTGCCATATTCACTGACAATAATGTCCTCTATATCGAACGGCTCTCCCGAACGATAGCAAAATACAGTTCCCAGTCTCTCCCCTGCTATGTCGATCGGGTTAATAATCGCTACATATCTGGAGATTTCTGGTCCCTCAAATCCAAGCGTTATGAGATTGACATTCTCTTTTGTAGAAAGAACTCCGAGAAAACGCTCATTCAGCAGCTTATCAATAAATTCTCCCACTGAATTAGAGAGAAGTTCCGTCAGTTCGTCGACACCTTCACATTTTCCGACTCCCAGGACCTTTCCCTTTTTACTGATTACAAGTATATTCGAATTCAGCGTCTCAACCATGACCTTGCAGATATCATTAAAAACGACCTTGGAACTACTTGTATTATGCAGCAGTTTGTTAATTTTCCTGGTCTTATCCAACAGTTGTACACTCATCGCGTCATACTTCCTTTCCACATGTCCCCGTTTATGCCACACATACATTTGACTCTATTATAAGCCTCGAACACACGAATTGACATACTGTTCATGCAGACTCCGGGGTTCTTTTACCAAACAAATACTGAACGATACCCTTATTTTGATAATAGCACAAAAATACCGTCAAAACAACATTTTGACGGTATTTTTCTGATTATTCGAACTATTTTATTCCGAATCACTATATTTCTATAAATCACTCGGTATCCGATCTGTCTGCATTTTCCGAATGCCCGCAGCTCTCATCAGAACAGACCAGTTTATTTCCTTTTTCGGTCATATAACTTCCGCACTCAGGACAACGTTTTTCGACCGGCTTCGTCCAGGACATAAAACCACAGGCAGGATTATTCTCACATCCGAAATATCTTCTGCCTTTACGAGTCCTCTTCAAAACAATCTCTCCGCCGCACTCAGGACATTTTACTCCGATTTTTTCAAAATACGGTTTTGTATTCCGGCACTCCGGGAAGCCGGGACATGCAAGAAATTTTCCGTGCGGTCCATACTTGATGACCATCATTCTCCCGCAGTTCTCACATACGACATCACTGACTTCATCTTCGATCTTGACCTTCTCCAGCTCTCCTTCCGCTTTTTTCACAGCTTCTTCAAGATCCGGATAAAAGTTCTCAACAATGGTCTTCCACTGTACCTTGCCCTCAGCTACGCCATCCAGAAGAGTCTCCAGATTCGCAGTAAAATGAACATCAACGATCTGCGGGAATTCCCTGCACATTATATCGTTGACCACCTCGCCAAGCTCAGTGATATAGAGATTTTTCTGCTCTTTTGTGATATATCTTCTGACAAGGATCGTGGAGATCGTCGGAGCATACGTACTCGGTCTTCCTATGCCCAACTCTTCAAGTGTTCTGACCAGCGAAGCCTCCGTATAGTGAGCCGGCGGCTGTGTAAAGTGCTGTTCGGGTCTTATCTCCCGCAGGGTGAGCGGCGTGTCTTTCGTAAGGCTGCCGATTGCCTTGTCACCGGTGCTCTTTTCATCTTCCTCGGACATATAGACATCCATAAATCCGGCTTTTTTCAGTCTGGAGGAAGATGCTGTGAAGATATAGGCTCCTCCGCTTATCTTTACGGACGCTGTCTCATAGACAGCACCGGACATGCGGCTGGCGGCAAATCTTTTCCAGATCAGCTGATACAGTCTGAACTGATCTCTGGACAGCGATTCCTTTACCTTCACCGGTGTTCTGGCGATATCCGTAGGGCGGATCGCCTCATGAGCATCCTGCGCATTACGATTTACATTCTCACCGTTGGTCTTTCCGACGGCTTCCTGTCCATAAGTCTCTGCTATATATTTTCTTGCAGCTTCATCCGCTTCAACAGCAATACGTGTTGAATCGGTTCTCAGGTACGTGATGACACCTACAGTACCTTCCCCCTCGATATCCACACCTTCATAGAGCTGCTGTGCGATCCGCATCGTCTTGGATGTCGAAAAGTTAAGAGCCTTTGCCGCTTCCTGCTGAAGAGTACTGGTCGTAAAGGGAAGGGGAGCTTTTCTTGTCCGCTCTCCCTTTTTCACTTCGGAAACCTGCCATGATGCACCGGCAAGCTCCTGCAGAATAGCTTCAGACTCCTCCCTGGAGGCGATATTTATCTTTTTATCTGTACCGTAAAAATGTGCGGTCAGCGGTTTTTTCGCATTGGGTATATCAAAATCCGCATCGATCGTCCAGAATTCTGTCGGAACAAATGCTTCTATTTCCTTTTCCCGGTCCGCGATGATCCTGAGCGCAACAGACTGTACACGTCCTGCCGACAGTCCCCGTTTTACCTTCGCCCATAGCAGCGGGGAAATCTGATAGCCTACCATTCTGTCAAGTACACGCCGTGCCTGCTGAGCATCTACGAGATTCATATTGATCTCTCTGGGATTTTTCAGTGAGGTCTTCACTGCATTCTTCGTTATCTCATTGAACGTAATGCGGCGCATCTTCTTTTCATCAAGCTTCAATGCCGTAATGAGATGCCAGGAAATTGCCTCCCCTTCACGATCAGGGTCAGTCGCAAGATAAACACGGTCAGCGCTCTTGGCAGCCTTCCTAAGCTTTGCAAGCAGCTCACCCTTTCCTCGAATCGTTATATATTTCGGTTCAAAGTCATTCTCTACATCAATTCCCATCTGGCTTCTCGGAAGATCGCGGACATGTCCCATAGACGCGGCCACCTCATAGTTGGAACCCAGAAACTTCTTGATTGTCTTGACTTTGGCAGGAGACTCTACAATTACAAGATTCTTTGCCAAACTTTACCTCCTTGTGCGGGACATCCCGCCCCGTACTCTGACAGTTCCAAACTATACAACAAAAAAAATGTACTGACAAGCCGTTAATTTTATATTTCTCCGAATTGCCTAATGTATTCTAACATAGCGGTTCCTTCCCACTTCCTCGATCAAACCGAGCAGCATGAGCTCTCCGAGTGCCGCATTTAATTCCTGAACGGTCATTTTCAGTTCACCTGATATTTCCTCAGGAGTTCTCCAGTCATTTTCAAGACATAGTAAAATTTTCCCCTTTACAGACTGCGGATCCATCCCCTCCGGCAATATATTCTTTTCCCGGGGATTTTTTGACGGATCGCCCCTGTCTGCCTCGCTTCTCGTCCTGCGCATTTCGTCCGCAGCGGCAGCACGTGAGGCTCTCGCCGCATCTGTAAGTGACTTCTGCATACGTAGCTCCTCAAGTATTGCTTCCACCGACCATGCAATCCCGGCTCCCTGAGCGATCAGATTATTACAGCCGTCCGAAAGAACATCTCCGACTCTTCCCGGCACAGCATATACGCTCTTGCCCTGCTCCAGGGCATAATCCACGGTAATAAGGGAGCCGGATTTCTTCCTGGCTTCCACGACGATCACGACATCAGCCAAAGCTGAAATCAACCGGTTTCGGATCGGAAAATTATAGGGAAGCGGTTTTGTTCCCGGCTCGAACTCGGAAATGATTCCTCCGTGATCGGGAATCTGATCATATAACCTGTAATTCGAACGGGGATAACATATATCCGCACCGCATCCGAGTATGGCAAACGTTCTTCCTCCTCCCGCCAGGGCACCCTCCTGCGCTGCGCCGTCTATTCCGAGTGCCATACCGCTGATGACCTGAACACCGTTCTCCGCAAGTTTTTTTCCAAAGTCAAAAGACGTAACGCGGCCGTACCGGCTGCACATCCGGGCCCCGACGATGGCTGCGGTCGGCATTTTTTCATCCGGAAGCGTCCCCTTCACATATATCCCTTCGGGCATCTGAGGCAGTTTCCTGAATCTTTGCGGATACCGTTCTGAATCCCTACTAATATAATATATATCTGCCTGCATAAATCCTCCTTCATGAATTCAAGTCTCGCTTTATCTATGATCCCTCCTCAAAGGAAACATGGATACCTGCATTACCTACGATCACATTTTCCAGTATTTACTGTCAATCGTCCTGTAACAGATCGCCTCCGATATATGCGGGATCCGAATGTTGACTTCCCCCTCCAGATCGGCAATCGTTCTGGCCACACGAATTATTCTGTGATAACCTCTTGCGGAAAGATTCATCTTTTCAAATGCGCTCCGCATAAGCCTGGACGCTTCCGCATCCATCGGACAGAACTCCTCCAGTCTGTCCGCCGGTATTTCCGAGTTAAAATGAAATCCGCTTCCTAAAAACCTGTTTTTCTGAAGCAGATGTGCTGCGCAGACCTCCTTTCGAATACTTGCCGAACTGCGCCCTGCTTCCCGCATTCCGGTAAGTTCCTCATATGTCACGGACGGGCACTCGACACACAGATCGATCCTGTCGAGCAGCGGATGCGAAATCCGTTTCATATAGGCAGATATTTCGTTTGGCCTGCAGGTACAGCGGTTCATATCAGGATAGTGTCCGCAAGGGCATGGATTCATAGCGGCGATCATCAGAAAAGCTGCGGGGAATCGAAACGTCCCGGCATTTCTTGCAATAATGATCTGGCGGTCTTCCAGTGGTTGTCTGAGTAGTTCAAGAGCTCCGCTCCTGAACTCACCAAGCTCATCCAGGAACAGAATGCCCCTGTGCGCCAGTGTAACTTCACCCGGACGAGGTATTTTACCTCCGCCGACAAGTGCCGGTTCTGTTATTGTATGATGAGGGGAACGGAAAGGACGTGTTCCGAGAAAAGGCTGCTCAGGATTCAGCAATCCGGCAACAGAATAGATTTGTGATATTTCAAGGCTCTCCTCCTTCGTGAGCGGAGGCATGATGGTCGGCATGCGCCTCGCAATCATCGTCTTTCCTGCACCTGGCGGACCGATCATCAGCAGATTATGGAAGCCGGCCGCCGCGACAATCGCGGCGCGCTTCACCCCCTCCTGCCCGCGAATATCCGAAAAATCCAGTTCATACTGGTTCAGCTTCACATCCGTTTTCGATACTTCCTCCTCACAAGGCAGTACTCCATAGCGAAGGAACTCCAGAACATCCTGCATTTTGCGGAAACCGATCACATCGATTCCGCCGACGACCTGTGCTTCTGTCGCATTCTGAGCAGGGACGACCACCGTTCGAAGGCCAAGCTTCCTGGCCTGAAGTGCCGCAGGCAGAACTCCGCTGAT
Source organism: uncultured Lachnospiraceae bacterium (assembly GCA_946535445.1). Classification (GTDB taxonomy): domain Bacteria; phylum Bacillota; class Clostridia; order Lachnospirales; family Lachnospiraceae; genus Chordicoccus. The sequence goes on along the minus strand of CAMNDN010000029.1, from coordinate 19,280 downwards.
CGGATTAATATCCCCGTTCAGACTGAGTTCTCCGAGAGCCATAAGACCGTCCAGCGACCGACCCGGTATTTTTTCCGCCCCTGCAAGAACGCCAAGCGCAACCGGAAGGTCGAACCCGGAACCGGTTTTCGGAATATCCGCCGGTGCAAGATTGACCGTAATTTTTTTCGGCGGAAGTGTAAGACCAATGTTTCGCAGGGAAGTTCTTACCCGGTCAGATGCCTCCTTCACGTGTCCTGACAGACTTCCGACCATAGTGAACTGGGGAAGTCCGTCACTGACATCGACTTCGACCCTTACCGGAACAACATCAATGCCGACAATAGCAGCAGAAAGTACACGACTGAACATAGTACTTCTCCTTTTTAACCGTATATTTTTTTAACAATGTGGAAATAAGTGGGCAGAACACCCGAAGACATACTCATTATAGTCTATTCGACGCTCAGGGAAAAGTTTTTTTTGCATATACCGGAACACTCATTTTGAAAAAGTTCTGTACTTATGACAAATCGAGTGGTATTCTTTCGTGTGAAGAAATAAACGATCTTTATATGAGGAGGTTTCATATGAGCAACACACCTGACAAGAACGCCATTTATGACGCTCGTACGCTGGGCATGCCCAAGATGCTGATCCTTGGTCTTCAGCACCTTTTCGCAATGTTCGGGGCTACAGTTCTTGTACCCATTCTGGTCAACACCTACTTTCACGGTGAAGGTCTATCCATTCAGGTAACACTTTTCTTTGCCGGTGTAGGAACACTTTTCTTCCATATCTGCTCTAAATTAAAAGTACCGGCATTCCTTGGTTCCTCTTTCGCTTTCCTCGGCGGCTTTGCCACCGTTGCCAACCTGAAAAGCGGTATTTTCGCTGATATGACATATGGTGAAAAGCTCCCATATGCATGCGGCGGTATTGTTGTTGCCGGTCTGACGTATCTGATCCTGGCTTTAGTCATCAGGCTGGTCGGCGTTAAGCGTGTTATGAAATATCTTCCGCCTGTCGTCACCGGTCCTATCATTATCTGCATCGGTCTCTCACTTGCCGGCTCCGCGATAGGCAATGCCAGCACGAACTGGTTCCTTGCCCTCGTCGCACTGTCTGTCATTATAGTTTTCAATATCTGGGGTAAGGGAATGTTCCGCATCATTCCGATCCTTATGGGTGTCGTGATTTCTTATGCAATCGCATTTATCATGTATCTCACGGGCATTCATAATCCGGATGGAAGTGCAATTCTTGACTTCAGCAATGTCGCCGCTGCTGCCTGGGTCGGCGTTCCGGACTTCTTTATCTGCAAGTTCCACATTACATCCATTCTTGTAATGGCTCCGATCGCAATCGCGACCATGATGGAACATATCGGTGATATGTCTGCAATCTCCGCGACGGTAGGAGAGAACTTTATCGAAGATCCGGGTCTTCACCGCACACTGGTCGGTGACGGACTCGCAACCTCCCTGTCCGCTTTCTTCGGCGGCCCGGCAAATACAACATACGGCGAGAATACAGGCGTTCTTGAGCTCTCAAAGGTTTATGATCCGTCCGTTATCCGTCTGGCAGCAATCTTTGCGGTCGTTCTCAGCTTTGTTCCGAAATTTTCCGGAATTATCTCTTCTCTCCCGGCTTCCATCATCGGCGGCGTCAGCTTCATTCTCTATGGAATGATTTCAGCCATCGGTGTCCGAAACGTTGTAGAGAACCACGTAGATCTTACGAACAGCCGTAATCTGATCATCTGTGCGGTCATCCTTGTATGCGGACTTGGCTTTACCGATGGTCTTACATTCGAAATTGCCGGCACATCCATCACACTCACAAGCCTTGCTATCGCGTCTCTCGCCGGCGTTATCCTGAATGCGGTCCTTCCGGGCAATGACTATGAGTACGGAACAAATCCGAAGGGAGATAAGCACCGCGGAGTGACGCTTGATCCGAATAAATAAACAATTAAAGAAATTGTATTATCACAATAGTACAGCATAAAAAAGAGGGTTGTCGCATCAGACAGCCCTTTTTTTCTTCCTTATCTTCATTCTCCACCGCGGGTGTGATCCCCGTTCTTTTTCCTAAGAATGTCCCAGGGCTCCGCAGACGCGTCAAGCCGTATATGCAGCTCCTGTCTGGGATGAGGTGCCGAATCCATGGCATTTCCTTCCCCATCATGCAGCGCAAGCACTTTGACCGGCACATTTCTTCCGTCCGGTTTCATGATTTCAATCATATCCCCTACACAGAATTTATTTTTCTGCTCCGTCACGCAGTCACCATTCTCATCGATTTTTCTCACAATACCCAGGAATGTATAGTTATTAATATAGGTATTGTTGTCATAGATCTGATCTCCCTGATCCGGTCTCCCATAGAAGAATCCCGTCGTGAATTTTCTATAGGTACAATCAGAAATCTGCTCGATGAACCAGGGCAGCTTTTCCTCATATTCCTTCGGATCACGCTCATACGCATCCATTGCCAGACGGTAGGTTCTGGCAGCCGTGGCCACGTAAAGAGCCGTCTTCATACGTCCTTCGATCTTAAAGCTGTCAATACCTGCCTCATACAGATCCGGAAGATGCTCGATCATGCACAGATCTCTTGAATTGAAAATAAATGTGCCTCTCTCGTTTTCCTCTACCGGCATATATTCACCCGGCCTTGTCTCCTCCATCACGACATATTTCCACCGACAAGGGTGTGTACAGAGTCCCCGGTTGGCATCCCGGCCGGCCAGATAGCTGGAAAGAAGACATCTCCCGGAGTAAGAGATGCACATTGCACCATGAATAAAGGCTTCAAGTTCCAGATCATCGGGAATATGTTCACGGATATCCCTGATTTCACGGATGGACAGCTCACGGGCGGTGACAATTCTTTTCGCGCCCAGCTCGTGCCAGAACAGACATGTCTCATAATTGGTATTATTGGCCTGTGTGCTGATATGCAGTTCCAGATCCGGAGCATTCCTTTTCGCCAGCATGAACATTCCCGGATCAGCAATGAGTACGGCGTCCGGTCTGATCTCTGCCAGTTCTCTGAAATATTGCGCGGCACCGGCAAGATCGGCATCATGGGCAAATATATTGGCCGTCACATACACTTTGGCGCCATGTTCGTGAGCAAATGCGATCCCTTCTTCCATCTCCGCACGGGAAAAATTTCTCGCTTTGGCGCGGAGTCCGAAAGCTTCCCCTCCTATGTAGACCGCATCGGCCCCATACAGTACAGCTACTTTCAAAACATCCAGACTGCCTCCGGGCAGCAGAAGTTCAGGTCTTTTCATAATATTATCCTGCCTTTTTCATTTTACGCATTTTTTGACCGTGAGAGCAAGACCGTCTCCAATCGGTAAAATTGTTGTCACCAGATCTTCCCTGTGGGTCAGTTCGTAAAGGTATTCACGCATACGTTTATAGATTGTTCTGTTCCGACGCTCTACGGCATAATGGGATTCCAGAATATCTCCATCCTGAAGAACATTATCCGATACCAGCATTCCTCCGCCGGCAAGGAGACGCAGCACTTCCGGAAGGAACCGGATATACTGCCCTTTCGCAGCATCCATAAATATAAAATCATACGGACCTGTAAGGCGCGGCAACACCTCCATGGCATCTCCGTAAATCAGATTCACCCGATCACTGACGCCCGCCTTTTTAAAATTCTCTCTGGCCGGCTCTATTCTTTTTTCATAATTCTCGATCGTTGTGATCCTGGCTTCCGAATTCTCGCACATAAGAATCGCGGAAAATCCGATGGCAGTTCCTACCTCCAGAATTTCCGCGGGTCTTGTCTGTGTAAGAAGCACTCTGAGAACGCTTTGCGTCTCATGACGAATAATCGGAATATATTCCCTGCGGGCCTTTTTCTCCAGCTCATTCAGGAATACCGAGTTTCCGGGATCCAGCGATGCGAGAAAGATCTTCATTCTCTCCGCCTCGTTCATACTATCCTTTCGATACCGATGAATCTGTATCCGTGCTCTCATCTTCCTGTTCCGGCTGATTCTCCGTGTCCTGGCGCGCGAGGATCTTGATGATCTGAGAAGGAGTCATCCCCGTATTCAGATAATATCTGCCCGGCTCGAGCTTGCCGTGGTAAGCAGAGAAACGTTCCTGGATCAGGAAAATGAACCGGTTCTCAATGAGACCGTTTTCTTCCAATGTGCCGGCTATTTCTAAAGTAGATGTCTCTTTCGGAATCTCAACAAGCATCTCTGTGGGGGATTCCGAATTCACCGGGGTCTCGTTAAAAATGGAAAAGCCGAAAATATAGGAAGTCCTGGCCAGGAAAATAAAGAAAATAATGACGAGCGCAACCAGAAGAAGTTTAATGATTCCTCTCGCGCCCATTACAGTCACCTTATATCCTACATCTTTATTCTTTTTAGCTGCCATACGCTCCTCTTTCCGATTCACATGTCATCACTGACTTTTCCTGCCCCTGTTCCTTTACAGAACAGGAAGCCTGATCCCGATTTCATCAACAAGACATCTGTAGACCGATCTTATCTGCATACAAAGTTCTGTCTCAGCGTCAAGATATGCATTTACTTCCGGGATTTTATGCATTTCCTGATAGATTTTCTGAAGCTCCTCCGTGCTGTCCAGCAGGTCTTCGTTCTCCGATTCATAATACATCCGGTAAATATCCCCCCGAAGCCGATCAAGTTTTTCTGTCAGTCCCGGATACTTTTCCAGCGCTTTTTCACACTTTCGGAATTGTTTATAAGCCGCCCCGTTTTTTATGCTTGTTATCAGTTCCTGTGTGCTTTTTTCAATACTGCTCATTTTAAGATGTCCTCCATCGTCGGACGGGGGTTACCAATATGTATTTTCCCCCAATTACGGACAGGCTTCCATAATGATCGGAAGAATCATCGGCCGGCGCTGAGTCCTTTTCCAGACAAATCCGCTGAGATCATCCTTGATCTCCGTCTTGATCTTGGCCCAGTCCGTCACCTTCCGGTCAAGGCACCGCCATACCGCATCTTCAACTGTCCTCGTTGCCTCTTCAAGAAGGTCTTCCGACTCTCTCACATAGACAAATCCACGGGAAACCAGATCCGGTCCGGCAAGCAGCCGGTTCGTATACTGCTCCAGCGTGAGAACGACAACTATAATACCGTCTTCCGACAATCTCTGCCTGTCTCTGATGACAATATTCCCCACATCTCCGACACCCAGACCGTCCACAAGAATTGTTCCGGTCTGAACTTTCCCGATTATTCTGGCATGTTCCTCGCTGACTTCAAGGACATCACCCGAATGGAGAATAAAAATATTATCTTTGGAGATACCCAGCGATTCGGCAACCGCCGCCTGAGCGCGAAGATGCCGCATCTCTCCATGCACCGGAATCGCGTACTTCGGCTGAACGAGTGAATAAATAAGCTTAATGTCTTCCTGACAAGCATGGCCGGAAACATGAGCGTCCTCAAAGAGAACGGTGGCACCGATTTCAGCCAGTTCATTTATAACATTCGAAACAGCCTTCTCGTTCCCCGGAATCGGATGTGATGAAAAGACGATCACATCCCCCGGCATGATTTTCACTTTCTTATGAAGGTTAGCTGCCATACGGGAAAGCGCAGCCATCGATTCTCCCTGACTGCCCGTTGTGACAAGCACAATTTTCTCCGGCGGATAATTGCGCAGCTCGTCCAGTGTTACCAGGGTTCCATCCGGCACGTCAACATATCCGATTTTAATGGCTGTTCCGATCACGCTTACCATCGAACGACCTTCCAGACAGACTTTCCGTCCGTACTTGGAAGCGGAATTAATGATCTGCTGGACGCGGTCGATATTTGACGCGAACGTAGCGATGATCAGTCTTGAGTTAATGTGCTCGGAAAAAATTCTGTCAAATGTAGCTCCGACCGTCTTCTCCGACATCGTATGTCCCGGCCGCTCGGCATTTGTCGAATCACACATCAGCGCCAGAACACCGTTTCGTCCGAGCTCCGCAAAACGCTGCAGGTCGATTGCATCTCCGAAGACCGGAGTATAATCGACCTTAAAGTCGCCTGTATGTACGACAGTTCCCGCAGGCGTGTAGATAGCCAGTGCCGCAGCATCCTGAATAGAGTGGTTCGTTTTGATAAATTCGACTTTAATATCGCCGAATGTAATCGTATCTCCGAACTCTACGATCCTGCGGGGCACAGTCTGCATCATACCATGTTCTTCGAGCTTATTCTCGATCAGGGCCATCGTCAGTTTTGTCGTATAAATAGGAACATTGATCTTGCGGAACACATACGGGATAGCACCGATATGGTCCTCATGCCCATGTGTGATCACAAAGCCCTTGACTTTGCTGTAATTTTCTTCCAGATAGGTCGTATCCGGAAGCACAAAGTCTATGCCGAGCATATCGTCCTCCGGGAATGCCATTCCACAGTCCACCACGACGATGCTGTCACGGTACTCAAAGGCTGTGATGTTCATTCCGATTCTCTCAAGTCCTCCGAGAGGAATAATTTTTAATTCGTCCGCACTTTTATGTGCTGTTCTGTCCCTGCCTGACGACTCTGATAATTCTCTGCTTTCTATTCTGTTTTCCTGATTACTCAATATGTCCTCCGTTTCGTTCAAAGCTGAATTTCAACGTCGTCCTCAAGTAATTCCGTAAATAATTTCATGAGCGCCTCTAACTGAGCATGGTCTTCCACCGGGACATATTCCGCCTCCGCAGCGCTCTCTTCGGATATTTCTTTCAGAATCAGAGCTTCCGCATCTCCTTCCGGTGTATCCGCGACCAGAAGATAATTAATCCCGTTCACACGCGTCTGCTCCACAACGTAAAATTCCTGATCATTATTGTTCTCATCTTTAAAGGTAATTGATTCGACTTTCATTATAACCTCCGGTAAACGTACGAAATCTGTTTTCACGCCCGTCAGATTTCTCAAATCAGCTGCCTGACATCTGGCCGAAACAATCCTTTCATGATGTATCCTGCTGCAGTGATTTCCTCTCTTCGCTGCTACAGGAACCACCATGAATCTGGCTGGTGACCGCCAGGCAGTCGTATCCGGTATATCCGAAACAACACTGCCCGACGAAATATGGTATTCATTTCATGTTCAGATAATCCTGCAGAATAATTTCCGCAGCGATCATATCCACATACTTTTTGAAATCCTTGCGGGGTATCCCGCATTCTTCCATGATCTCATCCGCCTCAACAGTCGTCAGTCTTTCATCAACAAGAAAAACAGGGACGTTCAGACGTTTTTCGAGCTCCTGCCTGAACGCGAGAGTCTTCTCCGCCCTGTCCCCTACCGTATCATCCATATTGAGCGGATATCCCAATACGACCGACTCGATCTGATATTCCTCCGCAATTTCCTCAATTCGGCGAAACGTCTGACGCAGATGATTCTCCTTGGGACGTCGTATAATTTCAAGTCTCTGCGCAGTAATCCCCAACAGATCAGAGACAGCCACTCCGACTGTCTTTGACCCGTAATCAAGTCCGAGGATCCTCATTATTCCTCCGGATCCTGCCAGGAACGATTCCTGATATAAGCTCTGAGGAGTTCCTCGACCAGCTCATCCCTCTCGACTTTCATGATCATACTTCTCGCATTTTTATAGCTGGTAATATAAGTAGGGTCTCCGGACATGATGTAACCCACGATCTGATTGACAGGATTGTAGCCTTTTTCCGCCATTGCGTTATAAACCACATTCAGAACATCCTTCACGTGGATCTCCGGTCCGGATTTCACTTTAAAATATTGTGTATTTCCTAAATCTGCCATAACGTAACCTCTCTTACATCTCACCCCTCGGGCATAGTAACGCAATTTACATATATATGCATTTTACACTCAATCTGTTTAATAGTAAAGAATTAAAACTTCCGTATGTCATTCCAGGATCAGCTCACCATCTGCGGTGACATTGAGCGGGATCACCTCTCTGATCGTATTCGTAAGGTCCTCATCCGTATGAAGAAGGACCGGCACATATTCGCGTGTATATCCTTTCATATACTTTCTTCCGTCCAGAACAACACGCTCCTCAAAAAGGACGGAGACCGGTTCAAAAAGGAATGAGCGGGCATAGGCACTTCTCTCCTCCCTGTCGATGGCAAGCAGCACTTTGGATCGTTCCTGTTTCTTTTTCTCCGGGATCTGTCCCGCCATTTTCGCTGCAGCCGTCCCTTTTCTCACCGAATATTTAAAAACATGCATCCTGGAAAAATGGATATCCCGTATGAACGAAGCGGTATCTGCAAATTCCTCCTCGGTCTCTCCCGGAAATCCCACAATAACATCCGTCGTGATGGCCGGCCGGTCAAAACAGGAACGGAGCAGACTTACTTTTTCCGCAAAATCACCGGAAGTATATTTTCTCCTCATTCGCGCAAGCGTCTCGTCACAGCCGCTCTGCATGGACAGGTGGAACGACGGACAGAATGCAGGGATCTGCGATAGCATGCGGACAAATTCTTCGGTAATGATCCCCGGTTCCAGCGATCCGAGCCGTATTCTCTCAATCCCCTGAATCCCGGCAGTCTTTTTGATAAGTTCCGTCATCCGCAAATTGGTCGTCGCGTTCTTTGCGAACGGCGTCTGTCGAACTTCCCCGGGATAGTCAAAATCCAGCCCATAGGAACTGATATGGATACCGGTAAATACAATTTCCCGATAACCGCGGGCGGCAAGTTCCCTCACCTCCCGCAGGATCTCTTCTTCCCGGCGGCTGCGTACCCGTCCTCTCACATAGGGAATCATACAGTATGAACAGAACTGATTGCAGCCATCCTGTATTTTGACAAATGCCCGCGTATGTTCTCCGTCCGGCACAAAATTGAGTTCGTCATACTCCCGGATCCGGCCGATATCAGCTACCGCAGTCCCTCTGGACTGATCCCGGTTGCTGAAATATTCCGCCAGAACAGCCGGGAGCATTCCCTTCTCATGGTTTCCGACGATTACATCCACAGCCGGATCTTTCTTCAGCACATCCTCCGCGTCGTGCACATAGCAGCCGGCTGCGACGACGACAGCATCCGGATTCATCTCACGGGCCCGATGGAGCATCTGCCTGGACTTGCGGTCGGCTATATTTGTCACTGTACAGGTGTTTATAATGTATACATCCGCTCCCGGAGCGAACGGGACTTCTTCGTACCCCTCTGCCAGAAGACTCTGGCGCATAGCATCTGTCTCATAGGAATTCACTTTACAGCCGAGGCTGTGAAAAGCTGCTTTTCTTCGCATCTGTTTCTCCATATCTGTGTTCCGCTCTTTCCGTCTGCCTTTATCTGAATCGGAAATAATATTTTCTTATGAAAAACATTTTCGTTCATGACGCCTTTTCTCTTGACTTGATTGTTGTTTCAATCTATTATGAAGGCAGAGAAGTCTTATTTTACTGACCATAAAGGAGGTCTCATCTTCAATGAAAACAATTAAAGTTTCCTTAAATTCTATTGACCGCGTAAAGAAATTTGTTAATGATATCAATCGTTTCGATTCGGACTTTGATCTCGTTTCCGGACGTTATGTAATCGATGCAAAGTCCATTATGGGTATTTTCAGTCTTGATCTTTCCAAGCCCATCGACTTAAATATCCATGCAGAAGGCGATAAACTCGACTCCGTTCTCAAAGCACTTGAGAAATATGAAGTATAATTTTGATAATGTCAAAAGAGGCTGCTGATGCAGCCTCTTTTTTGCTGAAAACATGTCGTATTATACCATCTCGTCACGGGAATAGCAACCGACTTTTTATCCCCGTCTGTTCTACTCCGATCTCAGCGCATCGATCGGATTCAGGTTGGCTGCTTTTATAGACGGTAGAATTCCAAAAATCAGACCGATCATCATGGAGAATGCTACACTCAGAATGATGGCCGGTACCGAAATCGCGACCGGTGTCTCTGTCATTCTGGAAATGACCTGCGCAAGGATTATTCCTACAATAACACCGATCACACCCCCCATACTTGTCAGAACAGCGGACTCGGTCAGGAATTGAAGAAGGATCGTCTTCTTTCTTGCCCCGATCGCCTTTTTCAGTCCGATTTCGGAGGTTCTCTCCGTAACCGAGACCAGCATGATATTCATGACACCGATTCCTCCGACGAGCAGAGCAATACTGGCTACCCAGATCAGCAGATTGTTCGTACTCGCACTCAGTTCCTGTTTATTTCTCGCTTTCTCCAGAAGATCCTCCGCGTGATAGGACACATCATCGTTATTCACTGCCTGGTTCATGATGCTCTCAGCATCGCGTCCTACAGAGCTCATATCTTCCGTCTTTTTAGCGCGCACGACACAATTTTCCGGCTCGTCATACATAAAAACGATCGGCCAGCTTGCATCCGGCATGAGGATCATTCCGTATTCTTCCTGTGTATATGTCATATAGTCCTCGTAGGACTCGATGACCGGCTGGAATTTTTCCGCCTTTCTGATCAGCCCCACGACCGTGAAGGGCTCGGACCGTACTTCCACAATTCTGCCGACCGCATTTTCATCCGGAAAGAGAATACCCGCAGCCGTCTCATCCAGAAGGAGGACCTTGTGAAATTTTGCATAATCGTTCGTGATGAACGGTCTTCCGCTGTATACCTCGTACCCGCAGGTACTGAGATAATGCGTATCGATACCAAGCGCCCGGCCGCTGCCAAGGGTCTTCTTTCCGCTTGATACGCCATCTACATAGGTCCTCTCGAGATAGAACGAGGCATCAGCAGCCTTCTCCAGAGACCTTATGGCATCTTTCTGTTCCTCGGTGACCACTTTGACCCCCGTCGGAAGACCGCTATCCATGTAATATGCACTGTCTCCCTGCCTGAGAGAAATGGTAACGGTATTATTCCCGGCTCCGATCAGGTTTTCCATGATCTGTTCATTTGTCCCCTGTATCGTCGATACGATTGCAATGATCGATGCAATTCCTATGATCACACCGAGCATGGTAAGGAATGATCGCAGCTTGTGCGAAAAAATCCCCTGAAATGCAAGTCGCACATTTTCTATCATTTATGCCTCCAATCAGGACGAATAGAATTCATCGATCGTTGCCTCCCTTGTCTTTGAGCCTTCCGTCAGATTTCTACCGTACGGAAACGCGATCCAGTCATCTTCCGTTACTCCCGACAGAATTTCATAGCCTTCACCGCGCAGCTCTCCGATTTCTATATACTGTCTGACAAGCATGCCGTCACGATCCCTCTTCAGTACGTATTTGCCCTTACTATCGTCACGTATGAAAGCTTTGTACAGATATAGATCATCCATTTCCTGTTCAAAATTCTGGTCCCCGGTCCCGTTCACGGTGACCTGTACCCACTCTCCGTCATTCAGAGCTTCACTTCTCTCTGATATGTATACGGTCATAGGATAATAAGTCGTCGTACCTCCGTAACCGAACATACCGCTCGTATCCGGATAAAAAGAAACCTCTCTGACACGGCCGGAAAAAGACTGTCCGCTCGTCCAGGACATGATGGAAACAAAATCTCCGTCTTTTACTGTTCCGTACAGATTTTCCGGAAGTGCGCTTTTTACAAATAGCCCTTCCGCCGCCGTGACCTGCACGACAGGTGTTCCCTGGGCTTTGGCTGCGGCAGGATCCGTGACGGTCTTAACGACACCGTTCATTTTCGCCCGGGCATACCCCTCCTCCACAGCTTTTTCTGCAGCCTTTATCTTCAGGAGAGCCTCCCTGAGATCCAGTTTAAGCGATTTGATCGTCTGCATCTCCTGTTTTCGGGCTTCCTTTATCTCTTCCGCTGTCATCTGCGCATCTGACGGAATCAGTCCGAGTGCCGATGCGATCTGGCTGCTTTTCTGTGCTTTCCGGTCCCCCTGGGAGACTGCTGTATCAGTATCCACGGCAGTGAGAAGGAATTTCATGGTCATATTCGCATTTGCATAGACCATTCCGGAATTATTCACAGACTGAGGTGTGTCCCGGCTCACCTCCGGCCTGCTCCCTGCCGGCTCCTCTGTCGCGGAATTTTGAGCTGCTCCTTCCAGTTCCTCCACAGACGAATCAGTAGCAGGCGGAATAAGAGAACTGTCGCTTTCAGAGTCATCAACCGGATCCGGTATTTCCGGTCCGGACACTTCAGAATCATCCGATGGTGTCTCCGTCACGTCGGATGTATCCGAATCGTCTGACGGCGGTTCCGTAACATCCGGTGTCTCGGTCGGAGCGGGTGTTTCTGTGACAGGGCTTTCTGTAGGTTCCGGCACTACTCCCGTCACAGAAGGCGTGGGAGTCACTGTTACGGAAATTCCAGGCGTAGGTGTAACACTCGGTGTCACCGTCGGCGTCGGGGATGGGGTGGTCAGATAATCGTCGACGATCACTCTTGCACTCCAGTCCTTCGCTACTTCGATAAAACGGGATGCGTCCATCTCCCAGGCTTCGATCAGCGCTCCGGCGGCCTTATCTTCCTCTCTGACCTCCAGCTGAATATACATGGATCCGTCATGATCGGAAGCCATCTTCCTCATATGGTATATAAAGGAAGGTTCGATCGACGCGCCGTTCCTGCAGAGAAAACGGTATGGATTTTTCTCCGTCCCCAGCTGAGGACCCATTGCCTCGATCAGATCCTCAATATAGGCGTCTATTTCCTCATCCGTCATACCGGCTATCTCATCAGGATTCAGGTCATCTCTGTCTATAATTATATAATCTCCTATATTATATGGAATGGAATTTTCATCAAGAATATCATAACAGACCGCATCCTTATATGGCGGCTGATCTTCATCATCCCCATCATCGTCCCCGATCGGAACCTCTTCCCAGGGTTCCTCATCAATGTAATAATCCTCATCCCCCGGATCATCGGTGCTGACCGGCGTAAGCCTGTCCAGAACAGCCAGATTCCTGTTCGCGACATCGAGCTGCAGTCTGATCGTCTCTTCCGTAAGCTTCGCTTTCTCCAGATTCAATTGTATTTTTTCAATGTCATATATCAGAAGGACATCACCGACGACCACTTCCTGGCCTTCTCTCACCACGACTTCCTTTACAACGAGTGCATCTGAGGTATAGACATTTTGAGCCGCATCCGCTGTAACGTATCCCTCCATGGTGCTCTCGGAACTTGTATATGATCCGTAATTCAGTTCGCTTACCCGGTAAACATTTACCGTTGTCCTTTTCGATCTCTGCACGCCGTATATCACGCCGCCGATCGCGGCGGTGATCAGTGCAGCGACGATGAGTATCGTCAGGATTTTCTTACCATATTTCATGTATTGCCAACTACTCCCGTGATATCGTAAAAGAACTTCTGTCTCATTCCCTGAGCCTTCCGTCCCGAATCTCGACGATACGGTCCGCATGCAGGGCTATATCTCTGTCATGCGTGATCATGATGACCGTAACGCCGCTTCTGTTCAATTCCTTGAATATATCCATGATCATTTCACCCGAAGCTGAATCCAGCGCTCCCGTAGGTTCGTCAGCCAGAAGAATTTTAGGTTCATTGATGACCGCTCTTGCAATTGCCACCCTCTGTTTCTGTCCTCCGGAGAGTTCTGTAGGCAGATGATCACAGTGCGAGGCGAGCTCCACCCTCTCCAGCGCTTTCATTGCGCGCTCACGACGTTTCGCCCGCGGAACATGGGCATATGTCAGTGGAAGTTCCACATTTTCAAGTGCCGTTTGATGGGGAAGAAGATGAAATGTCTGAAAGACAAATCCGAGTTTGTAAAGGCGAATATCAGACATGCGGTTCTCGCTGCATTTGCCCACATCCTCCCCGTCCAGAAGCAAAGTCCCCTCCGTCGGCACATCAAGGCAGCCGATCAGGTTCATGAGCGTCGATTTTCCGGAGCCGGAAGGGCCCATAACCGCAAGATATTCACCCTCTTCTACTGACAGATTCACATCTTTCAGTGCCTGGAACTCGATTCGCCCGGTCTTGTAGGTCTTATAGATATGTCTGCATTCAACGATCATCTGTTCTCCTGTCCTGACATCCGGACTTTTCGGGAATCTCTGATTGACTTCCCGCTCCGAATTGTTGTTTTATATACCGGTATTCGCAGCATCTCCGGGCATGTCTTCTTCATACATACCTTCCCCGGTCATACCTTCATTATACATACCTTCTCCGTAGGTCCCTTCCTCGTAGGTTCCTTCCTCATAGGTTCCTTCTCCGTAGGTCCCTTCCTCATACTCTTCTGCGGTTCCGTCCGCAGGCGTTCCGCTTTCAGCCTCAGCGGTCTTTGCTCCTTCCGAACAATTCTCATCGGGAAAAGCGATGCGGTCTGATAATTCGAGCCCCGAAAGGATCTGGATCGTACCCATCTCCGTGTCACGCTCCCCGATTGTCACATCGCGTCTTGTCAGTTTTCCTTCTCCGTCATCGACCCACACAAAAGGCGCATTCTCATCACTCTCATCGACATACCATTCATCCAGCCAGATTCCTTCCTGTTCCGCCTCATCCTCCTGTCCGTAATCCGGCTCAAGATAGACGTGCTGTCCCATCATAAGCCCTTCGCTGGACGGAAGATCCACATAAAACGGATAGTTCGCACTTGAAACATTGTCATTGCCATACATTGCGGCATAGTTGTTCGACTGTTGATTTTCTCTGTCTATTTTTGTGATCGTTCCTCTCCAGATCTGACTGTCATCCACACGGCTCCGGACAATTACTGCCATTCCCTCAGTGAGAAGACCTATATTCTGCTCATTTACCGTCCCCTTCACGCGGAGTTCCCCGGTCTTAATGATTTTGATAAAGGACGAATCCGTGGAAGTATAATCGGTAGCCTGTGTTTCGGAATTATTGATAGACTGGACCACACCCGAGATTTTGCTGGTCACTGTGGAATTTGCAATGTTTTCTTCAGTAGTCGCGATCTCTTTTTCCTTGGCCTGAATGTCAAATTCTTTCTGCTTTCGCTCAAGCTCCTCCTGCTTGATCTGGATCGTATAGTTGGCCTGAAGAGAACGGTCAGCCGACCTGGCCTCCTTCTGAAGGGCAGCGATCGTATCCTTAAGGCTCTCCATCTCCGCTTTCAATCGTTCAAGATCAATTTTCTGCTGTTCAAGAGTATTCTCCAGATTATCTATATCATATATGAAGAGCGGCTGTCCTTCTGTCACCTCATCACCGACCTCGACAAGGACTGCCTGGATCGTGTAATCCGAATTGGCCGTACAGCTCCATGTCTCCTGAGATTCCACGACTCCAGCGTAGCGATTCGTCATGCCATCTGAGATTCCCTGGCCTGTCAGTGTCGCTACATCTGTGACGTAGACGACCTGACTGCTGTCCGTTTCCGTGGCAGTGCCGAGATAGCGGATCAGAAAGAGTGCACCGATCACGACGCAGACTGTCACAGTAATCACAATGATTGTCTTTTTTCCGGAAAATCCGGTCTTCTCCATCAAGAATCTCCTCCGTTCGTTTTTAATCTGATGATGAAATATATCTTAACACATAATTGTGAAAAAATGCGGAACCGTCAGCACACACCGAAGATTCCGCATGGATATTCTTTTATTTAGCAATGATCAGCTCAGCGGTAGCGACCGCTGTCTCCACGAGCTCGTCGATTTTCTCCTTCAGTTTATTCTCACTTCTCTCAATGATCTTAAGCTGCGGTTTCGTAACAGGATGTTTGGCAACAAATATTGTGCAGCAGTCCTCGTACGGAAGGATAGATGTCTCATACGCTCCGATTTTGCGGGAGATGTCAACAATGTCATTCTTGTCAAATCCGATCAGTGGACGATAGACCGGAAGAGTGCAGACGGCATTGGTGCACAGAAGACTGTGCATCGTCTGGCTGGCGACCTGACCGATGCTCTCGCCTGTGATAAGCCCCATATCGTCGTTATCTGCGGCAAAGCGCTCAGCGATTCTCATCATATAGCGGCGCATAATGATCGTAAGTTCTTCGTGGGGACACTGATCGTAGATATACAGCTGGATATCTGTGAAGTCCACGACATGAAGACGGATCGGTCCTGTATACTGAGCAACAATTTTTGCGAGATCAATGACCTTCTGCTTCGCCCTCTCAGAGGTATAAGGCGGCGCGTGAAAATAGATCGCGTCGATCGTGACCCCTCTTTTGGCAATCATCCAGCCGGCTACCGGCGAATCAATACCACCCGAAAGGAGAAGCATCGCTCTCCCCGCTGTTCCGACCGGCATTCCTCCGGGACCCGGGATGACCTTCGAATAAATATATATCTCCTCTCGGATTTCAACGTCGAAAACAATTTCCGGATCGTGAACATCCACTTTCATATCCGGATTGGCCATCAGAATAGCCTCTCCGAGTTCTGCATCCACTTCCATGGATGTCAGCGGATAATTCTTGTCGACCCTGCGCGCCTTGACCTTGAAAGTCGCCTTGCAGTCCGGATGTTCCTCACGCAGATAATCGACCATATGGTCCTTGAGCTGCTCGATATCGCAGCTTTCATAAATAACGACCGGACAGATGCCGACAATACCGAATACATGTGAGAGCCGGTCAACAGTCTCATCGAAATTCCAGTCGCCACTGCAGAAAACATATATTCTGCCGCGGGTCTTTTTCACTTCGAATGTCCCGTCTATACGCGTAAGGACCGTACGGATGCGTTTCGCGAGTGCATCCTCGAAAATATGTCTGTTGTCACCTTTGAGTCCGATTTCACCATACTTTATCAGGAATGAATTATACATATATCTCTCTTTCTCTTCCCATCTAAGATGCTTGTAACGATGCACCCATTTTTCGTTCAATCTGCTTTAAGAAGTCTATTTTCTTCGGTAGCGCCTCAGCGCGGGGATCACCTCGCCGAGAATCTTTAAAACTTCTTCCACCTCATCCGCCGTATTCAGTTCTGAGAAACTGAATCTGACAGCCGAGGCCATTTCCTCTTTCGTGGCACCGATGGCTGTCAGCGTCGGCGATCCGGCTCTTTTATGCGTAGAGCATGCAGAGCCCGCAGAAATGTAGATACCGCGGTCTTCAAGCGTATGAAGGAGTACCTCGGAACCGACCCCGATAAAGGACGCATTCACAATATGCGGGGCTCCTGCCTCACCTTCCATTCCGTGAACAATTACCCGGTCCATACCGGAAAGCCCTTCGACCATCTGATTTCTGAGGGATCTTATATGATTGATCTTTGCGTCAAAGTCCGTATAGGCTTCCACGGCAGCAATCCCGAGACCCGCAATACCGGGTACATTTTCCGTCCCTGAGCGAAGAGCAGACATCTGACCTCCGCCGTAAATCAGAGGAAGTACTTTTGCTTTATCGCTCTTATACAGGAATCCCGTCCCCTTCGGGCCATGCAGTTTATGACCGCTCACAGAAAGCATATCTACGCCCAGCTCACGCGGATAGATCCGATACTTGCCAAAAGCCTGGATCGCATCGACATGATAGAGTGCATTCGGAGCCTTCCTCTTCTTAAGGCGGCCTATTTCAGCGACCGGCGTGACTGCGCCGATCTCATTATTTACATACATCATGGAGATGAGGATGACATTTTCATCCAGCTCTCTCTCCAACAGATCCATATCTATAAGGCCGCTGCCTGAGACCGGTATGCGTATCACTTCGAAGCCTTCCGCCTCGAGCACTTTCATCGGTTCGGATACTGCAGGATGCTCCATCTGTGTTGTGATGATCTTATTTCCTGCACGCCGATTGGCTCTGGCTCCTCCGATAAGCGCCCAGTTATTGGCCTCCGTTCCGCCTGAAGTAAAATAAATTTCTTTCGGTGATACTTTAAGGATTCCGGCGATCTGGTCCGCGGCTTCCTTCAGATATTTTTCCGCCCGGACACCCATGGCATGCATAGATGAAGGATTTCCGTAGTCCTCTGTCATGATGTTATAAACAGCCTGGGCCGCTTTCCCGGACACGATTGTAGTAGATGAATTATCTAAATATATTTCTCTCATAGCTTTCCGATTATATCACAAAAAAATACGCATCGCACCTTAATTTGTGATATAGTTTTATTAACTACAGTTTGGGTAACTAATCATTCTTCGGAGGTAATATCCATGAAACTTACCGTTCAGAAAATAATATTATCCCTTTTCTCAATTGCAGTCAGCGTGGCTGCCGCCGTAATCGGCATGTATATGGTCTTTCTCGCAAATATGGTCTTCGGTTATCGCCTGCTCTTTGCGGCAATTTTTATGTTCAATCCGATCCTGACTATTTTCCTGGTCGTCTATATGTTCAAAAAACCGGAACCCAAAGAGCCTAAAGAAAAAAAGAAAAAGAAGAATGAAGAGGACGTGTCTCCTGCAGAGCCTTCTTATTCCGCACCGGCCAGCCCCGTCAGCAGCCTGCCGCAGACCTCCCAGACCGAACCTTCTTCCACCGGTTATGACCTGCCCGGGTCCGAGACGTTTACAGACTATTCCGATACGATGAACGCTTCCGATGTTTCCAATGCGGAAGCATCTGCAAATTCCGTAAAGAACAAGCTGAAATTCTGGGCCAATTCCGATTCAGATAAAGAGGACAATTCATGACCAACTACCGAATGATCGTTCAGTATGACGGTACGCGCTACAACGGCTGGCAGAAACAGGGAGACACTGACAACACGATCCAGCAGAAGATTGAGACGATCCTGACACGCATGATCGACAGTCCTCCGGAAAATCCGGTGGATGTACACGGTGCAGGACGAACGGACGCCGGCGTCCATGCGAAAGGGCAGGTCGCCCAGTTCCGCCTGGATACAGATAAGACACCGGCAGAGATCCGTGACTACCTGAATGAGTATCTGCCTGATGACATCGGCGTCACCTCCGTAGCTGTAGCAGCTCCCCGTTTTCACAGCAGATATAACGCCTCCCAGAAGACTTATCTTTACAGGATCTGTAAGGACAAATCCCACCATGTTTTCGACCGAAAGTACCTTTATGAATACAGAGGAAAACTCGACACCGCTGCCATGAAGGTGGCGACCATTCAGCTTCGGGGGGAACATGATTTTCGAAGTTTCTGCGGAAATCCGCGCATGAGGAAATCCACAGTAAGGAAACTGTACGCCATTCACATTCTTGAAAATGAACATGAAATTGACCTGGAATTCATAGGCGAAGGTTTTCTCCAGTACATGGTCCGCATTCTCGTAGGAACATTGATCGAAGTCGGAGAAGGAAAACGGGATCCATACTCCATGAAGGCGCTCCTGGAAGCCAGAGATCGAAACCTTGCGGGACCGACTGCTCCCGCAAGGGGACTTACCTTGATGGAAGTGAAATACAATTGAAGAAAAAAATTTGGGGGCTGTCACAT
>CAMNDN010000028.1:0-25781 GCA_946535445.1 uncultured Lachnospiraceae bacterium | reverse complement strand
GGAGCTGCGGAAGACGTGGCAGGAAACGGCAGTCCCGATAGCCGGGAGACCGCTCTGTCAGAATAGCGGATGATAAAAAAGGAGGGATGCTATTGTGAAAATAGGAGTGCAGGAACTTATTATAGTCCTGATCATCGTTGTCATCATTTTCGGACCGACACAGATTCCCAAGCTTACGAAGATGTTCGGAAAGAGTGTAAAGGGATTCCGTGACGGAATGGCAGAGGACAAGGAAGAAGCAAGTGATGGCGGAACCACAAAAGACGAGGTCTGATGACGGGAGCATGCCCCTCACGGAACATCTGAGGGAGATGCGCAACCGCATTGTTATCTGTCTTGCGGCATTTATTGCCGGTATGGTCATCTGTCTTAGTCTGGCATCGAAAATCGTGACGATCCTGACGGATATGGGTTCAAGGTACAACTATCGGTTCGTATATATAGCTCCGCAGGAGCTGCTCATGTCCTATTTTATGATTGCCTTTATCGGAGGAGTCGTATTGGCTGTGCCGGTCATAGCCTATCACGTCTATGCTTTCTGCAGTCCGGGACTGTCCCGGTCTGAGAGAATGTACTTCGGCCTGGCCATGTTGTTCGGTGTGATCTGTTTCTGTATCGGAGTGGCATTTGCTTACTTTGTTACAGTGCCGTTCATGCTCGGATTTCTTATTTCTTTCACGATGGATGTCAATGTGACGGATTCGATCAGTATCGGGGAATATCTGAATTTCCTGATGACCGTGTTCCTTATTTTCGGATGTGTGTTCGAGATGCCGGTCATCTCGGTCATTCTGACGAGGATGGGGATCATCCGCGCAGAGTGGCTGGTGAAAGGAAGAAGGGTCATGATAGTTCTGATTTTCTTCCTTGCAGCGGTCATAACACCTCCGGATGTCGTGTCGCAGGTCATGGTGGCGATCCCGATGCTTGGCCTGTATGAGATCGCAATTCTTTTGAGCCGGATTTTCAGGCGGAAAGATGACGGGTCAAAACAGACATAAGTTAGTGCTCAAAGAGTGGGGCGACCCACAACTATGCAGATAGAAAGGAAAGAGTATGGGTATTTACAACTTCAGGGGAGGGGTTCACCCGAAGGGCTATAAAGAGCTTTCTTCAGGTCAGCCTCTAAAAGAGTTTCTCCCGACGGGAGAAATGGTATTCCCGGTAAGTCAGCATGTAGGCAAACCGGCTATACCTGTCGTAAAGCGCAATGATCTGGTCAAGGTCGGTCAGCTCATTGCCAAAGCGGATGGCTTTATCTCCTCTAACATTCACTCCTCCGTTTCCGGTAAGGTCAAGGCAATCGAACCGAGACTTAATAATGCCGGAATCATGGTGAATTCGATCGTCATTACCAATGACGGAGAGTACACCCTGGCTGACGGAGTCGGTGAAAAGACGGATTACACAAAGCTCTCCGCAAAGGAAATCATTGACAAGATCAAGGATGCGGGCGTTGTCGGTCTCGGCGGCGCGGGCTTCCCGACCTATGTCAAGATGATGCCGCAGAAACCGGAAGATATCCGTTGGATCGTTGCCAACGGAGCGGAATGTGAGCCGGGCATCACCTGTGATGACAGACTCATGGTCGAACATCCGGAAGAGATCATTGAAGGAATGAAGATCGTTCTTCAGCTCTTCCCGACTGCGAAGGCGGTCATCGCAATCGAAGTCAATAAGCCGGAGGCGATCGCCACCATGAAGAAGGCCGTTGCGGGAGATCCGAGATTCTCCGTACTGGAGCTCAAGGTCAAGTATCCGCAGGGCGGTGAGCGAAATCTGGTGCATGCGGTCACGGGACAGTATATGGAATCAGCTGCCCTGCCGGCAAGTCTTGGTGTCATTGTTGATAACGTAGCGACACTGGCAGCCATCTACAAGGCCGTTGCCCTGAATACACCGCTCTATGAGAGAGGTCTGACTGTGACAGGCGACGGTGCCGCCAACCCGGCCAACTATATCGTTAAGTTCGGAACAATGGCCTCTGAGATCATTCCTGATGAAGGCGGTCTGAAACCGGGGACCAAAAAAGTTCTTCTTGGCGGCCCGATGATGGGAATCGCGATTCCGAATACCGATGTTCCGCTCGAGAAGCGCAACAACGCATTGACATGCTATCTTGCGGATGAGGTGGAAATTGCCCAGGGCAAGCTCACCAACTGTATCCGCTGCGGCAAGTGCATCCGCGTATGTCCGCTCGGTCTGTATCCGCAGATGATGGCGGAAGCAATCGAAAAGAATAATCTTCAGAGATTTATCGACGTACACGGCCTTGACTGCATCCAGTGCGGGACCTGTAATTTCGCGTGTCCGGCAAAGCGTCCGCTGACACAGCTCTTCAAGCAGGGCAAGCCGCTGGCTATGGCACTCAACAGAATTAATCAGAGCAAGAAGGAGGGAAGCAGATGAGTACGGAAAACAGTACCTTAAAGCATGTCTCGTCCTCACCGCATCTGAGAAATCCGCTGACGACCGGCGGTGTCATGATGAATGTTGTCATCGGTCTCGTACCGGTCACTCTGTTTGGTATCTGGCATTTCGGACTGCATGCTGCTCTTGTTATCCTCGCAAGTATCCTTGCGGCGATGATCACGGAATTTGTTTTTGACTATATCACACACAGACCGAACACTCTCTGGGACGGGTCCGCAATCGTAACGGGACTTCTCCTGGCACTCTGCCTTCCTTCTCAGAGTCCGCTTTATATCCCGGTAGCCGGCGCTGTATTCGGTATTCTTGTCGCAAAATGCTTCTTCGGAGGTCTTGGACAGAACTTCATGAACCCGGCTCTGGCGGGCCGTGCGTTCCTGCTGATCTCTTTCGGCAAGGTCATGACGGATTACAGTTATGACGCGGTCAGCGGTGTTACCCCGCTCGCGCAGGTCAACAGCGGCGAAGCGGTCAGTATCGGAAAAATGTTCCTCGGTCTTGTCACGGGACACATCGGTATCAGCGTCCTGTGCATCGTGATCGGCGGTATCTGGCTCCTTATCACGGATACCATCAGCTGGGAGATTCCCGTTGCAAGTACGGTCAGCTTTGTGATCTTCCTGATCATGATGAGCGGAAGAGGCATTGACCCGTACTATCTGGCAGCGGAACTCTGCGGCGGCGGTTTTGCCCTCGGCGCGTTCTTTATGGCGACCGATCCGGTCACAAAGCCGATGACATGGTCCGGACAGCTTATATTCGGATGCCTGTACGGCTTCCTCTCCGCAATTTTCCGTGTTTACGGAAGTATGGCGGACACGACGACATTTGCAATCATTCTCTCCAACTTATTCACCCCGCTCATCGACCGCATGCCGGTTCCGCAGCCGTTCGGTATCGGAAAGAAAGGCGGCAGCATCATCCCGAGCGTCGAAGAACTCAATGCGCCGAAGAAGAAAGGCATTCCGAAATCGGCGGTCATCCTTATGGCGATCACTCTTATTGCGGGCGGCGGTCTTGCGTGTGTCAATATGATGACGGCCGAAACGATCGCGGAGAACGAGAGACAGGCAGCTCTTGCGGCTTATCAGACAGTTCTTCCGGATTCGGCAGAAATTGTATCGGATGACGCCCTTACTGAGGCTATATCCGAGTTCGCGGGCGGTTACGGCGACGGGGCTTTCGGACGTGTTATGCTCAATGAGATCGTTGTAGGCCAGGATGCATCCGGCAATGTCAACGGATATGCGATCAGTACATCCTCCATGGAAGGTTATGACGGTGAGATCAGACTTTCGGTCGGCTTTGCTCCGGACGGCACGATCAATGGAATTTCCTTCACGACCCTTACGGAGACAGCCGGTATGGGTATGCTCGTAGATGAGGATTCCTGGAAAGAACAGTTCGCAGGAAAGAATGTTGAGGCCTTCAGGCTCAATAAGTCAGGCGGTTCGACAGCTGATGAGGATATCGACTCCGTATCCGGCGCATCTACCACATCCGGAGCTGTTGTGAACGCGGTGAACGCAGCGATCGATTTCTTCCACAATTATGTGGTCACTGGGTAAGGAGGGATGAGTCGTGAATAAAAATATGGAACGTATTTATAACGGCATTGTAAAAGAGAATCCCGTCTTTATCATGATGCTCGGCATGTGCCCGGCTCTCGCGGTATCGACATCTGTTACAAATGCCCTCGGTATGGGAGCCTGCACCATCGCAGTTCTCGTAGTATCGAATATCGTTATTTCTCTTGTCAGAAATATAATCCCGGACGAAGTCCGTCTTCCGGCTTTCATCGTTATCGTCGCGTCATTCGTCACGATCGTTGAGCTGATCATGAAGGCATATTTCGTTGAACTCAACGCTTCTCTGGGTGTTTACATTCCGCTGATCGTTGTTAACTGTATCATCCTCGGCCGTGCGGAAGCGTATGCTTCCAAGAACCCGCCGCTCCTTTCCGCTATGGACGGTATCGGTATGGGCCTCGGCTTTACATTCGGACTTGTCTGCATCGCGTTCTTCCGTGAACTTTTCGGTAACGGGACGCTGTGCGGTGTTCAGGTCATGCCGTCTTTCTACCAGCCGATGGCTCTGCTGGTCAAGGCTCCGGGCGCGTTCCTTGTACTTGGCTTTATCGTCATGTTCATGAACGCAATGCATATCGAAACTCAGGCCAACAAGAAGGTGGAAGAAGGCTGCGACGGCGCCTGCGGCGCATGCGGATCCGCAGACAGCTGTGACAAGAAGGAGGCGAAAGCATGAGTGGACAGACATCTCTTATTATGATCATAATCGGAGCTGCCCTGGTCAACAATGTTGTTCTCAGTCAGTTCCTCGGTATCTGCTCCTTCCTCGGCGTTTCCAGCCAGATCAAGAATTCTGCCGGACTGGGCGGAGCGGTCATCTTCGTTATTACAATCGCGTCTGCGGTGGCAAATCTGCTCTACACATTTGTCCTCGACCCGCTGGGTCTTGATTATCTGCAGACCATCGTTTTCATTATTGTCATCGCCGCCCTCGTTCAGGTCGTTGAGATGTTCCTGAAGAAGACCATGCCCGCGCTCTACACCGCGCTCGGTATCTACCTTCCGCTTATCACGACGAACTGCGCGGTCCTCGGCGTTGCGCTCAACAATGTGTCTGATGGCTACAATTTCATCCAGAGTGTTGTATCCGGATTCGGTACCGGCGTCGGCTACACGATCGCGATCGTCCTGCTTGCCGGCATTCGTGAGAGTCTGGAAGGAAATGACGTCCCGAAGCCTGTTAAAGGAGCTCCGCTCGTTCTTTTCTGCGCGACACTTATGGGAATGGCCTTCTACGGATTCAGTACGTTAGGTTAAGGAGGTCAGTTTATGAGTGGAAGTGCTTTACTTATCATTACGATTATCCTGCTTGCGATCGTCGGTCTCCTCGTCGGTATCATGCTGGTTTTCGCAGGAAACAAGTTCGCGGTCGAGATCGATCCGAGGGAAGCGGAAGTGCGTTCCTGCCTTCCCGGAAATAACTGCGGTGCCTGCGGATATCCCGGATGCGACGGACTGGCGGCGGCAATCGCGAAGGGTGAGGCTCCGGTAAACAAGTGCCCGGTCGGAGGCGCTCCGGTCGCCGAAAAGATTTCTGAGATCATGGGTGTCGAAGCGGGCGCAGCTGAGAAGAATGTCGCTTTCGTCAGATGTTCCGGTACCTGCGATAAGGCCAGAGACAAATCGGTCTATATCGGTGTTGAGACCTGCTCGGCTGCAGCGGCCGTTCCCGGCAAAGCCGCCAAGATGTGTCAGGCAGGATGTCTTGGTTTCGGTGAATGTACAACCGTGTGTGATTTTGACGCGATCCATATCGTGGACGGCATAGCGGTCGTTGACAGGAACAAATGCGTAGCCTGCGGAAGATGCGTTGCTATCTGCCCGCAGCACCTGATTGAAATTATTCCGGATAAGTCGGTCTATGCGGTCGCCTGCAACAGCCATGACAGCGGCAAGGTCGTCAAGCAGCAGTGCGACGCCGGATGTATCGGCTGCAGACTCTGCACGAAGCAGTGCGAGACAGGCTCCATCTCCGTGGAGAACAACATCGCTCACATTGATTATACGACATGTACACATTGCGGCAAATGCGCGGCCAAGTGTCCGGCCAAGGTCATCGTGAACCGGGACGGAAAAGTGGAAATCGGGCAGAGCGCGTGATGAGAGACAAAAGTAAACTAGTTACCGGACAATGTTAAGTCACTTGAAAGGATGAACAGATGGCTAATAATAATCAGATTTCAAGACGAGATTTCCTGAAAGGAATCGCTGCCGGCGCTGCCGGCATGGTCACCCTTGGAGCACTTGAATTCGTAGGTGTCGGAAAGGGAAGCGGCACGGCTTCCGTATCCGCGACATCCGGTGAAATTGCGGAAGCGGCAGCAGCGGCGGCAGCGGAAAAAGGTCTTACATACACACCGGGTACTTATGAGGCGGTAGCACAGGGCATTGCCAGTGAAGTTAAGGTCACGATGACATTTGACGAGACCATGATCACAGACTGCGTCATCGACGTATCAGGCGAGACCCCGGATGTCGGCGGTGTTGTAGGCGGGGATATGGCGAAGGCTATTCTGTCTACGCAGGGCTGTGACGTGGATGCGATCACAGGCGCCACGATCACATGCGACGCGATCAAGAAGGCGGCTGCCGACTGTATTTCCCAGGCGAGCGGCATGGAAATAACTGTTTCGGAAGTGGAAACTCCGCCGGAATGGCTCGGCGAAGCTCCTGAAATCGCCGATGGAGATATTGCGGAGACTCTGGATACCGAATGCCTTGTAGTCGGTGTGGGGACAGGCGGATGGCCGACTCTTATGACGCTGGCTGAGGAAGGTGTAAAGACGATCGCTATTGAGAAACATGAAAACCCGACGGGTATCCGTGAAGATATCGGAGCGATCGGTTCCAGGCTGCAACTCGAGACCGAGAAAACTTTCCCGGAGATGGCAATTGATAAGATGGAAGCGCTGCAGGAGCTTGTCCGCTACAGCGGAGGCTACTGCGACAGCGACCTGATCAAAGTATGGATCAACGAGTCGGCTGAACTGGTAGACTGGCTGACTGACATTTTTGAGGCCAGCGGCAAGTATTACATGAGTCATGAAGGCGGCATCGGAAATACTGCGGATCCCGGAAGGGACAAGGCTTATGCGACCGGTCACAGCCCGCATAAGAAGGACGAATTCGCGGATGATCCGGAAGTCACGATAAGCGGAGTCTTTACAGACTACATCAACTCAAAATCCCAGGATGTTGAGATCCGCACGAACTGTGAGCTGGTTAGACTGGTCCAGGATGACTCCGGCAAGGTCACCGGCGCGATCGCCAAAAATAATACGGATGATTCCTACGTAAGAATCAACGTTTCCAAAGGTGTTATCGTATGCTCTGGCGGATATGCCACGAATACAGAGATGATGAAAGCCCTTCAGCCGCAGACACTGGATATGAAGGTGACCTACACACTCGGTTCGACCTCGGATGGCTCCGGCATCAAGGCTATGCTCTGGGCGGGCGGTGCACTTGATCCGACTCATGCCTCCATGATGTTTAACCGCTGCTGCGTAAAACCGGATGAGACAGCAGGCTACAAGACGATCGGCAAGTGGTTCTGGTTCGGTGAGCAGCCGTTCCTGAAGGTGAACCTGAACGGCAAGAGATTCTGCAATGAGTCCGGTCCGTATGAGTTCATGCTCCACTCCATGGAGATGCAGCCGAATCATACATATGTTGACGTATTTGACGCCAACAACGAGAAGTATGCCGAGCAGTTCGACGAAGTCGGATGCTGCAGACTGTTCGCTTTCCCGAACGGTGCTCTCTCCAATATGCCTTATTCTTTCGTATGGTCTAAGATCGAGGAGCTTATTGAAGCCGGATATGTACAGAAGGCCGACACGATCGAGGAACTGGCTGAGAAGCTGAATATTCCGGTGGATAACTTTGTCGCTTCGGTCCAGCGCTATAATGAGCTTTGCGCAAAGGGTGTCGATGAGGATTACGGCAAGGAAGCTCATCGTATGACACCGGTCGACACGGCCCCGTTCTACGGCGTACGTACATGTGCATGGCATCTGACGACGCTGAACGGCGTACGTATCAACACAGATATGCAGGTCATCCGTGAGGATGGAACGCCGATCGAAGGCCTGTATGCAACGGGTGACGCGACAGGCGGTATCTTCGCCACAACATATCCGAACCTCTTTACCGGTCTGGCATGCGGAAGAACGATGACGTTCGGACGCCGTGCCGCCAAGAGAGTCGCGGAACTGTAAAAAGAGTCGTAAATAGTATAAAAGAAGCTGTAATATGATACGAGGGGGCTGCCACACCAAGGCTTGATTCCACCGTCTGCCGCAGACGCTGTTTGCAAATATCTGCGATAGATGGCGGGAACATTGCCCGGTGTGACAGCCCCCTGTTCATGTCATGGGATACTTATCTGTCCGTGCTTTGTTTTTTGTAATCGACCGTCCTGTCCGGTTCCTTCCCGTCGGAAGCCCACACAAGATCCACATCTTTCTCGAGAGACTCACTCTCGTCATCATCATACA
Source organism: uncultured Lachnospiraceae bacterium (assembly GCA_946535445.1). Classification (GTDB taxonomy): domain Bacteria; phylum Bacillota; class Clostridia; order Lachnospirales; family Lachnospiraceae; genus Chordicoccus. The sequence continues at coordinate 17,263 of CAMNDN010000028.1, read as the reverse complement.
GGTACAGTTCGTTATCGGAAATATACAATATTTTCGAAGAACCGATACAGATGTGCTGAGAGATGTCCTTATCAATGACCTCAGTTTTTCCATCCTCTGCTTTGCTCAGTTCATAACCGCTTTCCTCCGATCCGGTCCGTACCAGGGTCATATCCTCATAGAATTCCGTCTTCTCCGGTATGATATCTTCCGCTATGAGATCGTAGTCATCGCCGTCGCACTCGTACAGGTCGGCATACGTGACATTATTTTCTTTATGCTGATCTGCAATATAGTAAGCGTGATCCGAGTCCGATGAGATCATGAGGACCGCATCGTCTGCGACGTCTTTGAATTTGCCGGTTTTCTCATCATCTGCGGAGGCACACAGGAGTTCCTGTGCACTGTTATTCAGATACAGACTGTCTCCGCTCAGGTACAGGGTGAAGTCGCCGCTTGTTTTCGCGTCATTGATCTTTTCGGCGGCATCTTCGGAAAGCTGCACAGGTGTACGCTCGTCGATAGATGCAATGTAGTTCTGTTTGGAATAATCCAGGGCACATACCATTTTCACCTGATCAACGGAGACTATTTCGCTGAGTTTAGGAAGGTCTCCGATGGTATCTTCCGTGTTGAAAACGGCTGTATTGCCGATAAAGGCAGAGGAAAAGATGTCTTTCTGAACCGTTTGGATCTCTTTTCCGTTGCAGAAATAGAGATTGGAAAGAGGAGCATCATTATCCTCATCTTTCAGATCTTTGACCAGATCTGATTTATCCGGAGCGTCCTCATCTGAATCATCCAGATCATCGTCGACCAGATCGTAAAGAGACTTTGTATCGCCGTTCGGAGCGGAGTACAGAAAACCGTCCCCTGTGTCAAGGATGGTCACATATTCATCAACCTTGCTTGATTCGTCACCTACGCCGGCCGAGTACAGGACGGCATTGCCGTCCTCATCGTTTTTGACGTAGTAGAAATGATCGAGAGAGTAATCATTGAGTTCGATTATGTATTCGTATTCGGATTCCAGTTTCTCGGATTTCGTTTTGCCGTCTTTCAGATCACAGCCGTAAAGGGCATCCTCGGATACGTAGATCACACGATCGCTGCCGTCCGTGTAAAAAGCCGTCACATCATTGGAGACTTTCTTTTCATCCTTGCCGTCATAGTAGTACAGGGTATCGTCCCCGTTAAGATAGATGATATTCCCGTTATCGAGTATGGAATAATCCGGTTTTACATCCGTGTCAATTTCCTCGATATTCTTATCATTCTTTTTCCGATCGGAGTTCAGCCTGCCGCATGCGATCCGGTTCAGTGTACCGATCTCTTCGGAATCGTCAAATTCCGTAAAAAAGTAAAGATATTTACCGTCCTCACTGAATTTTACGTAGTCTTCCCGGGTGGAGCCGCCCTCGAAGGACTCTAATTCAGTCGAATCTCCGCTGCCAATTTTCTGTGTGAACTCAAAGCTGTCGTCACGCAGATAGACATAGGTGCTCTTTTTTCCGACGGTCGGAAGAAGGAATCTGAACACAAGGACTGCAAGCAGAACAGTGAGGACAAGGGCGCCTGCGCCGATCAGTATACGGAGCTTCCTGCCGGATGAGTCTTTCCCGGGTTCAGACTGACTCTGATTCTGCTCGTAGTTATAATTGTAATTGACCTGCTCATAGCCGCTCCGGTTATTGAAGCCGTCGTTTCCGTAGCCTCCCTGATAATTATAGCTGCCGTTCCCGTAGCCTCCCTGGTTATTGAAGCTGCCGTTCCCGTAGCCTCCCTGGTTATTGAAGCTGCCGTTCCCGTAGCCTCCCTGGTTATTGAAGCTGCCGTTTCCATAGCCTCCCTGGTTATTGAAACCGCCGTTCCCATAGCCTCCCTGATTATTGAAGCCGCCGTTCCCATAGCCTCCCCGGTTATTGAAGCTGTCGTTCCCGTAGCTCCCCTGACCATTGGGACTGCGGTTTCCGCTGCCTTGTTTATTTGCGATGACGGTCGTTCCGTTATCTTCTAAATCGTCAAAGTTCTGAGAATCGGAATCGTATGAAGAATTTTGAAAATGACTGTCCGGACCGGACCTGCCGCCCGGGCCCGTGGGATAGGCCCTGGCGCCGCATCTGCCGCAGAATCTGTTTCCTTCCGGTATCTGAGCGCCGCATTTCGAACAAAACATAATCCCCCTCCTGTTTTGAGCAGATATTCCTACTTATTTTTCATATCCGTATTGTAACATACGGAGGCGGAAAATGCTGATATTTTGACGAATGATGGGTGAAAACGGATGGAAGCCGGGAATGAGAAGGATAAAGGAAAGCCGATTCGTCGGAAAAACAAAAAGGCGGGGCTTCCGCCCCGCTTAATGTTCAGATCCGTTTTGAAGAATATGAAGAGCTTTTGCTCTGTCAGCAGATCGTCACCTCAACAGTGACCTTGCTTCCCGCCGGCTGCGGCGGAATAACATTGCCGGAAATCGCAGAGCCGTTCACAAGTACGCTCATGGTGCCGCTCTCAAGATGTCCGGGATTTTTAACTTCGATGGTATAGATCGCGCCCCGATAAGCCCTTGTGACTGTGAAGCCATCCCATTCAGCCGGAATACACGGACGGATGCGCAGACCGTCGAAATCCGGATAAATACCCAGGATATACTGGGAGGCGTTCACGAATGTCCAGGAAGCCGTTCCTGTCAGCCAGCTGTTCTTTCCTTCTCCGAAATGAACGGCGTCGCGGCCGGCGACCATCTGGCAGTATGCGTACGGTTCGGTCCGATGGATATCCATCTTGTCTTCAAGGAAGGACGGGGTGATCTTTTTATAGAGACTGTATGCCCGGTTTCCGTGTCCCATCTCCGTCTCAGCGATGGAGACCCATGGGTTATTGTGGCAGAAGATACCTGCATTTTCCTTGTATCCCGGCGGGTAGGAGGACACTTCGCCGAGATTCAGATGGTAGTCCTTATAGGCCGGCTGCAGAATCATGATACCATACTCAGATTCCAGTTCTCTCTCAACACTGTCCAGTGCTTTCTGTGCTTCTCCGGTCTCCTTGCCGATTCCTGCCATTACACAGAATCCCTGCGGTTCGATGAAGATTTTTCCGTCTTCACACTCGTGGGAGCCGACTTTTTCGGAGAATGCGTCGTATGCGCGAAGGAACCACTCTCCGTCCCAGCCGTCTGTCAGGACAGCCTTTTCCATGATCGCGACTTCTTCTTCCGCTTTCGCTGCATCGTCTTTAAGTCCGAGATGCTTCAGGATATCGATATATTCCCTTCCGTATTTTACGAACATACCGGCTATGAATACGGATTCCGCCACCGGACCTTCACTGGGACCGGTCGTCTGGAAGGATTCACCCGGCTCATCCGAGAAACAGTTGAGATTCAGGCAGTCGTTCCAGTCCGCGCGGCCGATGAGGGGCAGACCATGCGGGCCTTTGTGTGTCACGATATAGTTGAAGGAGCGGCGCAGATGCTCGAGCAGCGGAGCCGCCAGACTGTCATCGTTGTCGAACGGGGTCATCTCGTCCAGAATACCGAAGTCACCGGTCTCACGAATATATGCGGAGACACCGGCGATGAGCCACATCGGATCGTCGTTGAAACCGCTTCCGACATCCATGTTGCCCCGCTTGGTGAGCGGCTGATACTGATGGTAGGCAGATCCGTCCGGGAACTGTGTTGCGGCAATGTCGAGAAGTCTCTGCCTTGCGCGGTCCGGAATCAGGTGAACGAAGCCGAACAGATCCTGGCTGGAATCACGGAAGCCCATTCCGCGGCCGATACCCGACTCATAGTAGGAGGCAGAACGTGACATATTGAAGGTGACCATACACTGATACTGGTGCCAGATATTGACCATGCGGTTGAATCTGTCTTCGGGAGTCTGCGCTGTGAATTTACTGAGAAGACCGTCCCAGTATTCTTTCAAAGCGTTCAACTTCTCTTCGACCTGCTCTTCGGTAGAGTAGCGGGCAATCAGTTCATGAGCCGGCTCTTTGCGTATAACGCCCTGCGATTCCCATTTATTGTCTTTGGGATTCTCAACATAACCGAGGATAAAAATATATGTTTTTTCCTGACCCGGCGCAAGGTCGAGATTGATCTGATGTGCACCGACGGGTGCCCATCCGCTTGCTATGGATCCGGAGAGACTGCCGGCAAGGACGGCCTCCGGAGCTTCCGGGCCGCTGTAAGTGCCGAGAAAACTGTCGCGGGCTGTATCAAATCCGTCGATCGGCGTGTTGACATGGAAAATCGCATAGTGATTGCGCCTCTCGCGGTATTCTGTCTTATGGTAGATGGTGGATCCTTCTATCTCTACTTCGCCTGTGCTGAAGTTCCTCTGGAAATTCGTCATGTCATCCATGGCGTTCCAGAGACAGAATTCTACAAATGAAAACAGCTTAAGCGCTTTCGAATCCTCTCCGTTGTTCCTGATCCGGACGCGCATAATCTCCGCAGTGTCACCGATCGGGACAAATGCGGTGACTTCACAGGCTACTTTATTCTTTTCACCGGTGATTACCGTATAGCCCATACCATGGCGGCAGGTGTAATGATCGAGAGGTGTCCTGGTCGGCTGCCATCCCGGATTCCATACTGTGTCACCGTCCTTAATATAGAAATAGTGGCCGTTGGAGTCCAGCGGAGTATTGTTATAGCGATATCTTGTGAGACGGAGCAGTTTCGCGTCTTTATAGAAAGCATATCCGCCGCCGGTATTGGAAATAAGTGTGAAAAATTCTTCACAGCCGAGATAGTTGATCCAGGGAAGGGGGGTTTTGGGAGTTGTGATTACATATTCTTTCTTCTGATCATCGAAATAGCCGTATTTCATAGTGGACTCCTTTGAAACAAGTGTGAGAAGATGCAGTCGATTCGGGCGGAGAACTGATTGTACGGTTCAAATATGGAAAACGGGGGCAGTTTCTCAGCAACAACGAAAACGTTTGCGTATCAATATTGGTTCTTTTCAAATAAAAATATAGATGATACTGCGAAAAAAAGCAAGTCATAATTTCGCAAAATAGATTATGGGAATAAAACAAGTAAAGCCCAAGAAAAAACCGGAATGTAAAATTTGCACAAAATAAGATGTGAATATAAATGAAAAATGACAGAAATGTGATAAAATGCAAAAATCGACTTGACTTTAGCAAAAAAAGAGTTAAGATTGAATTACGAAAACGATTTCGAAAGCAAATGACAACGACCAGAACACAAAGGAGGTTATGCTGATGGCTTCGTTGAAAGATATCGCCAGAGCCTGTGGTGTTTCGGTTGGTACTGTCAGTAAGGCCTTGAATGATCACAGCGATGTGAGTGAAGTCAGAAGAGAACAGATCAAGAAAAAGGCCCTGGAGATCGGATATTTTCCGAATCAGGCCGCAAGGGCGCTTAAGACCAGATCTACAATGGATATCGGAGTCCTGTTCGCCGACGAGCACAACAGCGGACTGACACATCCTTATTTCTCAAGAGTTCTGGAAGGCTTGAAAATTCAAACTGAAGAAAATGGATATGATCTTACTTTTATAGGAATCCGATCCAAACGGAACAAAATGACATTCCTGGAGCACTGTCTGTACCGAAATGTTGACGGCGTTGTGATTGCCTGTGTGGATTTCAGTCAGCCGGAAGTCATGGAACTTGCGAAATCAAAACTTCCGGTCGTGACGATTGATCATGTGATTTACGACTGTGCCACAATTTCTTCCAACAATGTGGAGGGAATGAAGATTCTGTCACGATATGTGCTGTCGAAAGGACACAGGAAAGTGGCCTTCATTCACGGAATGCCTTCCTCAACGACAAGTGAGCGGATGGCAGGTTTTTTTCAGGCGATGGAAGAAGCGGGGAATGAAATTCCGGATGAGTACATCAGAGAAATTCATTATCTCGACGATGAGGAGGCATATAGCACGACGAAGGAACTGCTTGCTCTGGCAGATAGGCCGACCTGCATCATGTATCCGGACGATTATACCTGCATAGGCGGGATCAATGCGATCCGGGACATGGGACTCTCCATTCCGGATGATATTTCAGTCACAGGTTATGACGGCGTCCCGATCGCCAAAATGATCAGTCCGAAGATCACGACCTATCAGCAGAATATGATTGAAATCGGAAAGACTGCGGCGGACAAGGTCATCGAGATGATCGAAAGACCGCGGACAGCAATAAAAAATAATACGGTTATCGACGGGACTTTGTACGAGGGAAGTTCTGTTGGAACAATAGAGTAACTTAATTTAAAGTATTTTTCAGGAGGGAACAACATGAAGAGAAAAGTTCTTGCTACAGTATTGGCAGCAGCCATGGTAATGGGACTTGGCGCATGCGGAGGATCATCTTCATCAACCGCAGCAACAGACACAGCAGATGCAGCAGCTGAGAGCACAGCAGAGGCAGCTGACACGGCTGAGAGCACAGCAGAAGCAACAGAAGAGACTGCAGCGGCAGCAAGTGATGAGGGCAAGGTCCTTAAGATCGAAGTCTGGAACGAAGAGTTCAAGAGCCGCATCACAGATCACTATGACGGATATGAAGAAGTAGACGCTACACACGGCAAGATCGGTGATGTGTCTGTAGAATGGGTCATCACACCGTCTGATGACAATGCATATCAGAACAACCTGGATTCGATCCTTCCGGGCAACGTAGATGCTTCCCCAGATGATAAGGTTGATATCTTCCTTGTAGAAGCTGACTACGCACTGAAGTATGTTGATGCTGACGCCAACGTTGCAATGCCGCTTTCCGAGCTGGGCATCACAGATGCTGACCTCTCCAAGCAGTACCAGTACACCAAGGACGTTGTTACAGACGCGAACGGCGAACTCCGCGGCGCTTCATGGCAGGCTTGCTCCGCAGGTCTTATCTACAACAGAAAGATCGCTCAGGAAGTTCTCGGCGTTTCCGAGCCGGAAGAAGTTCAGGAATATGTAAAGGATTGGGATGCTTTCAATGCGACAGCTGCCAAGCTGAAAGAGAAAGGCTACAACATCACATCCACAGTTAACGACACATATCGTGTATACTCCAACAATGTTTCCGCTCCGTGGGTAGTGGACGGCAAGGTTGCAGTAGATGCGAACATCGAGAAATGGGTAAAAGATTCCAAGGCACTCGTAGATGCGGGCGAGACAACGACTGCTGAGCTTTGGTCTGATGACTGGAGCAAGGGCTTCTTCGAAGAGTCACCGGTATTCTGCTACTTTGGACCGGCATGGCTGATCAACTTCTCTATGCACGCTGATGAAGACGGTTCCGTAGCCAAGGCAGGCGGCTGGGGTCTCACAACAGGACCGCAGGGCTTCTACTGGGGCGGCACATGGATCTGCGCTGCACAGGGCACAGACAACCCGACACTTGTAAAGGATATCATCCTTAAGATGACGACAGACAACGAAGTCATGGAAGACATCGCAGTCAAGGATTCCGATTGCGTAAACAATAAAGAGGTTCTTGACAAGCTTGCAAACGACGCTGAATTCGGCAATGCTATCCTTGGCGGCCAGAATCCGTACGCTATGCTCGCTGAAGGCGCTGAGCTTGTTGACATGAGCAACATCTCCATCTATGATCAGGGCTGCAACGAAGAGTTCCAGGCTGCTATGAAGAACTACTTCGACGGCAACGCTACATATGAAGAGGCACTTGCACAGTTCAACTCTGCAGTAGCTGAGAAGTATCCGGAGCTTGGCTGATCAGATCAGACAGAATAAAACAGGATAAAAAAGCAGGGTGCCTGTCCGTGAGTACGGGCAGGCACTTTTTATACCGAAAAAGACTATTCAGGATCGGCAGGATGCCTCTTGGGCACACCTGAGAATTACCGGAGGTGTGCTGCGGATCCTGAAAGGGAGTTTATGCAGCACTTTGTACGCAGTACGGAGGAACCGAAATGAACAACAAAAAGTCGAACGCTGTGACGAGTTATAACAAATGGGGGTACTTCTTCCTCATACCGTTCGCAGTCGTCTTCATTATTTTCCAGCTGATTCCGCTGGTAAGTACGATCTATAATAGTTTATTCGAAAACTATATGTCGGGTCTCAAGCACATCGGACCGAATTTTGTCGGTCTGGCCAACTTCTCCAAATTGTTCACAGGCGGAGATTTCATGAAGTATTTTAAGAATACAATGATCATGTGGATCCTCGGATTCGTTCCTCAGATCCTGGTCTCCCTGCTCCTCGGAGCATGGTTCACGGACCCCTCGCTGAGACTGAAAGGGCAGAGATTCTTCAAGACAGTCATCTATCTGCCGAATCTGATCATGGCTTCCGCTTTTGCCATGTTATTTTTCACCCTGTTCGCGGATTCAGGTCCGGTCAATTCGATCCTGGTCAGTATCGGCATCCTTAAGACACCGTTCAAGTTCATGTCCAATATATGGAGCGTGCGCGGACTGGTAGCGCTCATGAACTTCCTGATGTGGTTCGGTAATACGACGATTCTTCTGATGGCCGGCATGATGGGAATTGACTCCTCACTTTTCGAGGCGGCTGAGGTCGACGGCGCGACATCGACGCAGATTTTCTTCCGAATCACACTTCCGCTGCTGCGTCCGATCCTCATCTACGTTATGATCACATCCCTGATCGGCGGTCTCCAGATGTTCGACGTGCCGCAGATCCTGACCAACGGTACAGGTGATCCGGTCCGTACATCCATGACGCTGATCATGTACCTCAATAAGCATCTGTACAGCAAGAATTACGGTATGGCCGGTGCCCTCTCCGTGATCCTGCTGATCATCACCGGCATCCTGAGCATGATCATTTTCAGAGCCACCGCTCAGAAAGAAGCTTAAGGAAAGGAGGAGCGAGTTATGGAAAATAAGAAGACTACCGGCGGTGTAAATATCGGTGTAAGACGAGCAATCTCATACGTAGTTCTTGTCCTCCTTTCATTCCTCTGCCTGTTCTGGTTCTATGTACTGTTCATCAACGCAACGAGATCGAACGGTGAACTCGGAAGAGGATTCACGGCTATCCCGAGTACGCATCTGATGGAGAACCTGCATAATGTCCTTCACGGAACGCTTCCTATGATGAGGGGCATGAGGAACTCCCTGCTCGTATCGGCCGGCACGGCAGCATGCTGTACGTATTTCTCGGTCATGACGGCATTTGCCATTCAGGCTTACAACTTCAAGGGCAAGAACGCGATTTTCACCTTTATTCTGATGATTATGATGATCCCGACACAGGTAACGGCTCTCGGATTCGTTCAGTTGATGAACAGAATGGGTCTTGAGAACAACTTCATTCCGCTGATCATCCCCGCGATTGCGTCTCCGGTCACCTTCTTCTATATGAAGCAGTACATGGAGTCCAATCTGCCGATGTCTCTTCTCGAAGCCGCGAGAATCGACGGGGCAGGAGAATTCTACATATTTAACGGTATCGTCCTTCCGCTGATGAAGCCGGCGATTGCGGTACAGGCGATCTTTTCGTTCGTATCGAGCTGGAACAATTACTTCACACCGTCTCTTATTCTTCATAAGGACAACATGAAGACACTCCCGATCCTGATCGCACAGCTGCGTGCGGCGGACTGGCTGAAGTTCGATATGGGACAGGTCTACGCGGCGATCGCGTTCTCGATCTTCCCGGTCATCATTGTTTATCTGTTCCTGTCCAAGTACATCGTCGGAGGTGTTTCGGCGGGTGCCGTGAAAGGCTGATCCGGGAGAATCGAACGGAAAATATCGTAGCATGCGGGTCTGGGGGGAGCCGTGTGCGAATTTCGAGTGGTATGCTGGTATTTGGCGGGAACTAATGCCGGTGCACTTTAAATTAGGCTTATATATCCTGAAAAATACAAGCAGAGGCGTCCGGCTTTCTCCTTGGGGAGAGGGTCGGACGTTCTTTTTCTTTGTTTACTTTTTTGTGCAAATATGCTACCATTTTGTTAGATAATTCTGTGTATTTCATGCAATTAACCTAAATTTTACAAAGATAAAGAATTAATCAGGAGGATCTCATGTTAGCAGATTTCGTCAAATCCATTCCGCCCGAAAAGGAAGATATCAAAGCTGAGCTCAAGGTCGAGCGTGAAAAGCTGGCCAATGCCTCGATGAAGATCAAGGAGGCCAAACTTCCGGTCATGGTCATTTTTGAAGGCTGGGGTTCAGCCGGAAAGGGCAGTGTCATTGCAGATGTCATCAAGAATATCGATCCGCGTTTCTTCGAGGTCGCCACGACCCACGCGGAGCCGACCGTGGAGGAAAAGAGGAAACCGTTCCTCTACCGCTATTTCATAGAGATCCCCGAGGCCGGAAAGTTCAAGTTCTTTGACACCTGCTGGATGCAGGAGGTCACCGACGGGATTCTTGACGGAACACTCTCCGAGAAAGATTACGCACGCCGCATTCAGAGTATCAATACGACCGAACGCCAGCTCACGGATAACGGCTATCTGGTCATGAAGTTCTTCTTTAATATCAGCAAGAAAGAACAGGCAAAGCGTCTTCTCGCTCTTAAAGCCGATAAGAATACCAGGTGGAGAGTCGATGAGGATGATATCTGGGAGAATGAGCATTATAAGGAGTGCCAGAAAGTTTATGACAAGTACCTGAACGATACCAATCGCTCCATCTCTCCCTGGTATATCATTGACGCAAAGGACAAGAGATGGGCGGAACTGCAGGTACTTCGCTACCTGAATCTGGGTATTGACACCGCTCTGAAGAATCACTCTCTCGCGGTCCCGATCCTTCAGAATACATTCCCGCTGAAACATATGCCGCTGCTCAAGGATATTCCGCTCGACAAGACGATCTCCGATGAAGAATATAAGATCCAGCTGAAACTTCTCCAGGAGAAGCTGCATGAACTGCACTATAAGCTGTACCGCAAGAAGATACCGGTCATCATCGCTTATGAAGGATGGGATGCTGCCGGAAAGGGCGGCAATATCAAGAGGATCGCCGGCGCTCTGGATCCGCGCGGTTATGTCGTACATCCGATCGCCAGCCCGGAACCGCATGAGAAGGCCCGTCATTATCTGTGGCGTTTCTGGAAGCGTCTTCCGAAGACCGGTCATATTGCGATATTTGACAGAACATGGTACGGACGTGTCATGGTCGAACGTCTGGAAGGCTTCTGCAGTGAGAACGACTGGCAGCGGGCTTATAATGAGATGAACGAGTTCGAGAAAGAGCTCTCTGACTGGGGTGCAGTCGTGATCAAGTTCTGGGTACAGATCGACAATCAGACACAGCTCGAGCGTTTTACCGACAGACAGAATACGCCGGAGAAACAGTGGAAGATTACGGATGAGGACTGGAGGAACCGTGAAAAATGGGATCTCTATGAGGAGGCCGTCAATGAAATGCTCCAGAAGACGAGCACCACGTATGCACCGTGGTATGTCCTGGAATCTGTAGACAAGAAGTATGCGAGAATCAAGGCACTTAAAATCGTCATTGAGGCTCTGGAGAAGGCATGTAAGGAAAAGTAAGCGCCGGGTGTACGTCCGTGTGATATAAGATGAAAAGAAATTACCCGTTGGAACGGAAGTGTTTCGGCGGGTAATTTGCATATGGAACAGTGGGAAGGCACTCCCGATTCAGGGAGCGAAGGTGTAATGTGAAATGATTTTTATTAAGAACGCATATGTAATTGACCCGGGAAGCGGGACGGAAGGAAAAAAAGACATATTGATCGATGGGGGGAAGATCCGCAGGATCGCAGAATGCGGGACAGGATCGTGTGCAGAGATATCTGAAAAAGAAGATTCCTCGAATGCAGGTGATCCGGTTACTGTCATCGACGCGGAAGGCTGCATCGTTGCCCCGGGACTTGTAGACGTGCATGTACACTTCCGGGATCCGGGATTTACGAAAAAGGAAGATATCCTGACCGGAGCGGCTGCGGCGGCAAAGGGAGGATTTACGACAGTCGTCATGATGGCCAACACAAAGCCGACGATCGACAATGTAGATACCCTGACGTACTGTCTTGAGAAGGGAAAGCAGACCGGCATCCATGTGACTGCATGCGCAAATGTCACCTATGGCATGAAAGGCAGGATGATCACCGACATGAAAGCACTGTCTGACGCCGGCGCCATCGGATTCACCGATGACGGTATTCCGCTCCGTGATCCGGAAATCGTGAAGGCTGCCATGGAAGAGGCCGCAAAACTTGATCTGCCGATCAGCTTTCATGAGGAAGATCCTTCTTATATAGATAAGAACGGGATCAATCACGGAAAAGCGAGCGAGTATTACGGAAACGGCGGCTCCGACCGCATGGCGGAGATATCGATGGTAGAGCGGGATCTGAAGCTTGCGCTGGAGACCGGAGCAAAGATCGATATTCAGCACATCAGCACGAAGGAAGCGGTCGAACTTGTGCGTCAGGCGAAGAAAAAAGGATCCAATATCCATGCCGAGGCAACGCCTCACCATTTCACATTGACGGAGGAGGCCTGCATAAAATATGGGGCATTTGCCAAGATGAATCCGCCCCTTCGCGAGGAGGCTGACCGCATGGCGATCATACAGGGGCTCGCCGACGGAACAATTGACATGATCGCAACGGACCATGCGCCGCATACCACGGCTGAGAAAATGGATGTTCCCATCACTGCGGCGCCGAGCGGGATCATCGGTCTTGAAACGGCGCTTTCGCTGGGGATCACGGAGCTCGTCGATAAGGGGTTCCTGTCTATGAAGGATTTGCTTGCGCGTATGTCTTCGGCTCCTGCCGGACTTTATAAGCTGGACGCAGGTTACATAGCGGAAGGCGGACCGGCGGATCTGGTGATTTTTGACCCGAAGGCGAAGGTCGTTGCCGGAAATTATGCGTCGAAGGCAGAGAACAGCCCGTTCACGGGATGGGAGCTGACGGGATGCGTTTTGTATACGATCTGCGGCGGCGAAGTAGTCTACGAGCGAAAATGATTCGGGCGATATCGGAACAGTAAGGGAGAAATCAGATGGAGCACAATTTAAAGAGACTGGACAGAAAAGTCGTGTACCCCGGCACTGTCCTCAATTTCTGCAAGGATACCATGCAGCTGCCCTCCGGAAAAATAGAAGAGTGGGACTTCCTGCAGCACAAAAAAGGCGGCGGAGCCTGCATTGTGCCGGTCCTTCCGGACGGACGGATCCTGATGATCCGCCAGTATCGTCCGGCGATCGACCGGGAAACACTCGAACTGCCGGCTGGCGCAAAGGATGCAGAGGATGTTGATACCTCTGTTACCGCCAGACGGGAGCTGGAGGAGGAGACCGGTTATTCCTCGGGGGAGATATCGCTGCTTGTGAAAATACAGACGGCGGTCGCCTACTGCAATGAATACACCGATATATATCTTGCAGAAAATCTTCAGCCGATCGGGGAACAGCATCTCGATGAAGCCGAGGAGATAAAGGCAGAGCCCTTTGAGAAAGACGAACTTTTAAGAAGGATTTATGCCGGAGAGATCCGTGACGCGAAGACGGTCGCGGGAATTATGGCATATGCTGCAAGAGAAAAATAAGAAGGGCGGCAACAATCTGTCCATGTCAACTGTATTTTGAGTAAAGGAGAAAAGATGTCCGGAGCATATGTACCGGAATTGAATATGGGAGAGGTCTTTCGCTGCCCCTGCAGAAGGCTCATCGGCCTTGTCAGGCTTATTTTGTCTGCATGTGCTGATGCAGACGGGAACCACAGCGGCAGAACTATGAGCGCAGGGACCGGGAACAGCGGATCCGCCGTTTCCGCACGGGAGAATGCCGCCCATCTTCTCGATGCCCATGGCGACAGCATTCTGCGTCTGGCTTATTCCTATCTGCACAATATGCAGGATGCGGAAGATATCCTGCAGGAGACGTTGATCCGGTATATGAAGGCAGAGCCGGAATTTGCAAATGATTCCCATGCCCGCTCATGGCTCCTTAAGGTAGCTGCTAATCTCTCAAAGAATCGGATCGTCTATAATCGTTACCGGATGACAGATGAATTGAATGAGGAACTGATCGCCGACGAGGAGGAAGATCTCTCTTTTGTGTGGGAAGCTGTCAAATCGCTGCCCGTATCTTACCGTGAAACGATTCATCTTTTTTATCAGGAAGGATACCGGACCGCACAAATCGCGGAGATCCTGGGTGAGAAAGAGTCTACGGTGCGGTCTCGTCTTATGCGCGGGCGGGAGAAACTCAGAGAAATCCTGAAGGAGGCGTATGATTTTGAAAAATAAATATAATGAAGTCATGGACCATGTGAAGGTCGACGCCGCCATGCGGGAGCGGGTGCTGAATGCTGTTCTTGCCGAGGAGGCCGGACAGAGGACCGGGCAGCAGGCTGTTCGGGAACATGAGGAACAGAAGAAAGATTTCGGTGAACTTCCGGTGCATAAAAAAGAGGTCAGGGCTCCCGGAGGACAGGATGACAGGGGAGGAAAGAAACGTCTCTCCTTCTACAACCGCATGCGCAATGCGGCTGCGGCAATCGCTGCGGTGCTGGCATTGGTCCTGATCGGATTTGGGATCACATTCGTTACGCAGAGGCCGGCGAATCAAATGTCCATGGGATCTGCCGGGATGGCTGATGAAGCGGCGGCGGACGGAGCGGAGGAGAACGGGGGGACGACAGCTCAGAAAGCAGAGATGACCGTGAACAAGGCGGAGGAAGTTTATGAGGCAGAAGCAGATGCAGCGGCGGCAGCGGCTGCGGACACAGCTGTATCTGACGAAGCTGCGGCGGATGCAGGCAGTCAGATGTATGTGACAGGGATGCTTGATCTGGTCGGAGGATCACTGTCGGATAACCCTGACCTGGAAGATGCAGGGATGTATCATGCAGGTCTTCCTGTAAGGTTCGGCGGTCTGGACGGAGTGCTGCGGCTTGAGTGTAAAGATGACGTGATAGAGCGGGTCATATGGAAAGAGTCCGGCGGAGATGTCTCGTTTTCAGAGCTGGAAGCATATATTACCGGCGAACTTGGAATAACCCCGGAAAAGAACGGCGATGTAAACTCCGGTGAGAATCCTGCGGCTGAATCGGAGGATGCAGGCAGTCGGCTTTATAATACATGCATATGGAGAGCAGACGGAAAGACTGTTATATTAAGGCAGGATGAGGCAGAAGTGTCTGTCAGTATCGAATAAAAAATGATTCACACGGATAAAGGCAGCAGACCTTTGGTTCGGGAGAGGAGGCGCAAATGGCTGGACCCGGCGGACCGGGTGGTCGCGGAGGAAGGAGCTATCTCACAGAGGAAGAGAAAGCCAACGCTCCAAAAGTGACACCTGAATTGCTGAAAAGAATTTTTTCCTATCTGAGACCGTACTGGAAACAGATGCTGCTGGTCATCTGTGCCATTTTCGTGTCATCAGTCTTCACGCTGATGCCTTCTGTACTGACAGGCCGCATCATCGATGAGGGTCTGATCGGCAGAAACCTGGGCGCTTTGATCAGACTTATTGTACTCTCCCTGGCCGTCACACTGGGGGCCAACCTGATCGGTGTTCTGGAGAGCTATCTGAATACCTGGATCGCCCAGCATATTACATATGATATGAGAAACGCGATGTTCAGGCATCTGCAGAAAATGTCTCAGAGTTTTTTTACATCCAATAATCAGGGCGATATTATCACCCGCATGACCAGTGACATCGATGGCGTGCAGATGATCATTACCAATACCCTGTCCAGCATCCTTTCAAATTCCATCACGCTCATAGTCGCCGTTTTCGTCATGTACAGGGAGAACTGGATCCTCGCAACGGTCGGCATACTGATCATCCCGATGTTCGTTATCCCGACAAGGCGTGCGGGCAAGACCAGGTGGTCCCTCACACGCGAAGCGCAGGCTGCCAATGATGAGATCAACGGGATCCTGAATGAGACATTGTCGGTAAGCGGTCAGCTGCTGGTCAAGCTGTTCGGCAAAGAGGAAAAGGAGTATGAGAAATACAGAGCTGCCAATGAGAAGATGATCAACCTCAATATCAAAGAGGGAATGGCGGGCAGGTGGTTCCGCGTGGTCATCTCTACTTTCTCAAGCATCGGACCGATGCTGCTGTATCTGGTGGGCGGAATTCTGATGATGCAGTACGACGCGGATCTGACAGTCGGTGATATTACTGTACTGGTCGCTCTTCTCGGAAGGATGTACGGACCGGTGAATCAGCTGCTTAACATACAGGTCGACTGGATCCGTTCGATGGCGATGTTCACACGAATATTTGAATATTATGACATGCCGGTAGAGATTCAGAATGCTCCGGATGCGGTAACGCCGAAGCAGGCGACAGGCGAGGTGACATTTGAACACGTCGCATTCTCCTACAATAAGGAGCGGCAGATCCTAAGGGATGTGAACTTTGTGCTGAAGAGCGGTCACAGCGTGGCGATCGTCGGACCGTCCGGATCCGGAAAGAGCACCCTGATCAATCTGATTCCCAGACTGTATGATGTGGATGAGGGGCGGGTAACATTTGAAGGAATCGATGTTCGAAAGCTGGATCTTACGTGGCTCCGAAAGCAGGTCGGTATCGTCAGCCAGGAAACATACCTGTTCAACGGTACGATACGGGAAAATCTGCTGTATGCCAAAGAGGACGCGACGGAGGAAGAGCTGATCGAGGCCCTGAAAAAGGCCAATATCTATGATCTCATTGAGAAGCAGGAAGAGGGACTGGACGCGAAGGTCGGAAATCGGGGACTCAAGCTGTCCGGCGGTGAAAAGCAGAGGATCTCGATTGCCCGGGTCCTGCTGAAGGATCCGGCTCTTCTGGTATTTGACGAAGCGACGTCGGCGCTGGACTCTATCTCGGAGAGTAAGATCCAGGAGGCCATAGACCCGCTGATTGCGTCCCGCACGAGTATCCTGATCGCTCACCGTCTGTCGACGATCCTGGCTGCGGATGAAATCCTCGTCATCAAGGACGGACAGATCGCGGAGCGCGGACAGCATGAGAAGCTGGTGAACGCGGGAGGCGTTTATACGGAGCTGTACCGGACCCAGTTCGCGAAGGCGCTCGAGAATGAGCGGGAGAGGGCGGAGGCGCTCTGGGACGGGGTGGTCCTGGATGACTCCGACTATTAATCTTTAAAGCAGGCTTCCCGCTTCACATTGCACTACAGTCTCATCATAAATATGCATCGTCGGGACGCTCCCGCTCCCGTCTCGCTGGCAGCGGTACTAATGAATTTTCGGCGTTTACACTTGAAAATTCAAAGTACCGGCCGCGATACGAAGCCGCGCCGATTGCATTATTTATGATTACGACTGTCCGTTCAATGTGAGGCGGGAATTAACTATTTACTA
>CAMNDN010000027.1:0-26916 GCA_946535445.1 uncultured Lachnospiraceae bacterium | reverse complement strand
GGTTGTCAGATGAACGCAAGAGACTCAGAGAAGATCCGCGGTATTTTTGCAGCGGCAGGTTTTCAGGATACGCAAAGTGAAGACGATGCTGATTTTGTAATTTATAATACCTGCACAGTCAGAGAAAACGCAGACCAGCATGTTTACGGAAGACTCGGACATCTGAACAGCGTCAAGAGGAAGAGACCCGGGATGATCATAGGCCTCTGCGGCTGTATGATGCAGGAGCCGCATATCGTGGAGAAAATACGAAAAAGTTATTCTTTCGTCGATCTTATATTCGGAACGCATAATCTTTATGAATTTCCGGAACTCCTTGTTCGCACGATGCGGGAGAAAAAAAGGATCATAGAAGTGCTGGAAGCGACACCCTATCTCCCGGAGAGCCTGCCTGCAGAGCGCAAGTATCCCTTCAAATCCGGAGTGAATATTATGTACGGATGTAATAATTTCTGTACATATTGTATCGTGCCATACGTAAGGGGAAGGGAAATCAGCAGAAGGCCGGAAGATATTCTGGACGAATGCAGACGTCTGGCTGCAGATGGCGTCAGAGAAATAATGCTCCTGGGACAAAATGTAAATTCCTACGGCAAGACGCTGGATGTACCGGTCTCCTTCGCGAAGCTTCTCGGGGAAGTCTGCAAAATAGACGGTATAGACCGGGTGCGTTTTATGACTTCTCATCCGAAGGATCTTTCGGATGAGCTGATCGAAGCGATGGCATCCAACCCTAAGGTGTGCAGGCACCTTCATCTGCCTGTACAGTCAGGAAGTGACCGAATATTAAAGCAGATGAACAGACACTATGATCGAGCTCATTATATGGATCTGGTCAGAAAGCTTCGGGAAGCTATGCCGGATATCTCTCTTACGACCGATATTATTGTTGGCTTTCCAGGCGAGACGGAAGAAGATTTCCGGGATACATTATCTATTGTCAGGGAGGCCGGCTATGACAGTGCCTTTACGTTCATTTACTCCAAAAGGACCGGTACACCGGCTGCCAAAATGGCTGATCAGGTTCCGGAGGATGTGGTCCATGACCGGTTCGACCGCCTTCTTGAAGAAGTAAAGATCTCCGCTGAGAAAATGTGCGCGCGCTTCGAGGGGCAGGTGATGGATGTGCTTGTGGAAGAAAAGAATAAGAAGCCCGGACTTGTGACCGGAAGGATCGGTCACAACCTCGTTGTACATCTTACCGGGGATGAATCTATGATCGGAAAACTTGTTCCGGTGCGGCTTCTTGAATGCAAAGGCTTCTATTATATTGGTGAGCCGGAAAGATGAGCCGCTCTGATCGATTTCTCATGATCAGACTGATATTTCTAAATAGAAACTCAAATGAATAAATAATAAGCAGAACAGCAGGTGAACTATGGCATTGTCTCCAATGATGCAGGAGTATAAAAAGGTAAAGGAAGATTATAAAGACTGTGTACTTATGTACAGGGTCGGTGACTTCTATGAGATGTTTTTCGATGATGCTGTCCGTGTATCGAAAATGCTGGAATTAACACTGACCGGGAAAGAATGCGGTCTGCCGGAAAGAGCCCCGATGTGCGGCGTGCCCTATCATGCGGTCGATGTGTACGTCAGCCGTTTGATTCAAAAAGGGCAGAAAGTCGCCATCTGTGATCAGGTGGAAGACCCGAAGCTGGCCAAGGGACTGGTAAAACGGGAGGTCACACGTGTTGTTACACCCGGAACGAATATGGATCTGTCCGCCGGTGATGAGACCAGAAATAACTTTCTGATGAGCATTGTGTGTACGGAAGACCGTTTCGGCGTGGCAGCATGCGATGTCTCGACTGGAGAATTTCTTCTTACCGAAGTAGACAGAATTTCCAGACTGACCGATGAAATTTACAAGATCGGACCTTCTGAGATTATCTGCAACGAACCTCTTATGATGTCGGGGCTCGATATAGACGATCTGAGAAACAGGCTTGGCATCATGGTGGAAGCGATGGATCCGCGCTATTTCGGCGATGTCATCTGCAGAAAGACACTGATGGATCATTTTCATGTCGGATCTGTCGAAGGACTCGGCATTTCGGAGTTTGGCTGCGGTGTGAACGCGGCGGGGGCTCTGCTTTCCTACCTTTTCGAGACGCAGAAAACGGATCTGTCCCATATTTCCATGATCCGTCCCTATCATACAGAAGAATTCATGGTAATGGACGGATCCTCCATGCGCAATCTTGAACTTTTGGAGACACTTCGCGAGAAGGAGAAACGAGGTTCTCTTTTCTGGGTGCTTGATAAAACGCGCACTGCGATGGGAGCCCGCATGCTGCGCAGCTGGATCGAACAGCCGCTGCTCGATAAGGATACCATCAATGCCAGGCTCGACGCCATTGATTCCCTCAACAGGAACGAGATCACCTGTGCGGAGATCCGTGAATACCTGAATCCGGTGTATGATCTTGAACGACTGGCAGCCCGCATCAGCTACAAGAGCGCCAATCCGAGGGATCTGGTCTCCCTGAAGACATCGCTACAGATGCTTCCGCACATAAAGGCGCTTCTTATGGAACTGGAAGCAGGCAAATTCCGGGAATTCCTGGATTCGTTCGATACACTGGAGGATCTCAGCGAACTGATCGACTCATCCATCATAGATGATCCTCCGCTTGCCATGAAAGAGGGCGGGATCATACGTGACGGCTATAACGAGGATGTCGACGGGTACAGAAAAGCCCGCACGGAGGGCAAGGCCTGGCTGGCCGAGCTGGAGGCAGGCGAGCGGAAAAAAACAGGTATACATACACTCAAAGTAAAGTACAACCGTGTGTTCGGTTATGTGATCGAGGTATCCAACTCTTTTAAAAACATGGTGCCGGATACCTATACAAGAAAGCAGACACTGGTCGGCGGTGAGAGATATACCATGCCCCGCCTGAAGGAGCTGGAAGACAAGATCCTGGGCGCGGAGGATAAGCTGAATTCTCTTGAGTATGAACTGTACAGTGAAGTCAGGGATGAAATCGGCAGAAATATTGTCAGGATACAGACCGCCGCGAGGATCATTGCGGAGATCGACGTCCTGGCTTCCCTGTCCGAAGTTGCCAGAAAGAATCATTATGTCAGACCGAAGATGACCACTGACGGTGTGATCGATATCAAGGCAGGCAGGCATCCTGTTGTGGAACGAATGATCGAGAATGAGGCATTTGTCCCGAATGATACGCTTCTGGATAATAAAAAGCGCAGAATATCCGTTATTACCGGTCCGAATATGGCCGGTAAATCAACCTATATGAGGCAGACCGCTCTGATCGTCCTTATGGCCCAGATCGGGAGCTTTGTTCCCGCGAAATCCGCGAAGATCGGTATCGTAGACAGAATCTTCACCCGGGTCGGAGCGTCGGATGATCTGGCGAGCGGACAGAGCACTTTCATGGTGGAGATGACCGAAGTTGCCAATATATTGCGCAGCGCGACTGCCAGATCGCTGCTCATTCTTGACGAAATCGGCCGGGGCACCTCTACATTTGACGGACTGTCTATCGCATGGGCAGTGATCGAGTATATTGCGGACCGGAAAATTATCGGTGCAAAGACATTGTTCGCCACGCATTATCACGAGCTGACCGAATTGGAAGGAAAGCTGGAGGGCGTCAATAATTACTGCATTGCCGTCAAGGAAAAGGGTGATGGCATAGTTTTCCTGAGAAAAATCGTCAAAGGCGGTGCGGATAAGAGCTATGGTATTCAGGTGGCAAGACTGGCCGGAGTTCCGGAGGCAGTCCTGTCCAGGGCACAGCAGCTCCTGGGAGAATTGTCAAATGCGGACATTACCGCTGCAATTGAAAATATTGCCGGCCAGCCGCGTGTAAAGGCGAAGAGTGTCCACTATGATGAAGTAGACCTCTCCCAGATGTCTCTTTTTGATACCGTTCCGGATACCGAGATCATCAGAGAACTGAATGATCTGGATCTTCAGACCATGACACCGATCGACGCTCTGAACGAACTTTACAGGATGCAGAATAAACTGAAGAATCGGTGGAAAAATTCCTGATGCCAAAGAGGTTCATAAATGAGTACAATACATATCCTGGATCAGAATACAATCGATAAAATCGCGGCAGGCGAAGTTGTAGAACGGCCTGCATCAATTGTCAAGGAACTGACAGAGAACGCCATTGACGCGGGAGCTTCCCACATAACGGTCGAGATAAAAAATGGCGGCATAACGATGATAAGGGTAAGCGATGACGGAAATGGCATACCGGCCGACGATATACGTCTCGCCTTCATGCGCCACGCCACGTCCAAGATCAATAAGGTAGAAGATCTGAATTCTATCCTGTCTCTCGGATTCAGGGGAGAGGCCTTGTCCAGCATCGCCGCCGTCAGCAGGGTCGAGCTGATCACGAAAGTCAGCGATGAAATTACGGCTGTACGATATGTTGTCGAGGGCGGCAGGGAAAAGCTGTGTGAGGAGATCGGCGCGCCTGACGGAACGACGATCGTAGTCCGGGATATTTTTTACAACACGCCCGCAAGAGCCAAGTTCCTGAAGACAGCCATGACGGAAGCGGCCCATGTGGGTGCTTATGTCGAGCAGCTCGCCCTCTCAAATCCTGACATAGGATTCGAATTTATTGTAAACGGTACGAGTCGTATGCATACGACCGGAAGCGGGAATGTAAAAGATGCCATTTATCATATTTACGGGAGGGAACTGTCATCGCAGCTGATTCCGGTCGATTACGATCAGGAAGGGGTGCGGATAAACGGTTTTATCGCCAAGCCATCTGTCTCCCGCGGGAACAGGAACTTTGAAAATTATTATGTGAACGGGAGATATGTGAAGAGCCGGGTCGTTTCTCTCGGCATCGAAGAAGGATACGGCAACAAGCTCATGCAGCATCAGTATCCGTTCACCTGCCTGACGATCACCGTGGACGGCAGTCTGGTCGATGTGAATGTCCATCCGACGAAGATGGATGTTCGATTCTCGGATGAGAGAAAGGTGATGCAGAGTGTCGCGGAATGTGTAAGGAACGCCCTTTATCATCAGGATATGATCATCAGATCATCGCTCAATCCTCCCGAAAGACCGGTCAGGCCGGAAAAGAGAGTGGAGAAATATGCCGCCCCGGAACCATTCGAGAAAAATGCGATGCGGGAGCGGGACGGCCGTACGGATTACATGAAAAACGGTCCTGCTCCGTTGCCTGTTGGCGACAGAGCTCTTGAAATGATTCACTCGAACGGAGAACGGCTTCCTGTAAGAGAGAATGCCGGGGGTGCAGGTACCAAGGATCAGCCGGAAAGTCAGACAACAGAAGCAATGCCCGGGGAACGACCGGAAAGGCAGGCTGCAGAGGTAATGCCCGGGAACCGGCCGGAAAGGCAGAACGCAGAGGCAATGACCGGGAACCGGCCGGAAAAGTCGGTCACAGATGGGAATCATTATGAACAGCAGACTCTTCTTAACATGGATCCGTCTTTCCTGTCCCCGGAGGCCAGACCGAACCGAAGGATCATAGGCTGTGCGTTCAGGACTTACTGGATCGTGGAATATGGGAATAAACTTTATATGATCGATCAGCATGCGGCACACGAAAAAGTTCTCTTCACAAGATTCATGAAAGAGTATGAAAACAGCGCAGTGACCAGTCAGCAGATCAGTCCCCCGCTCATTATAAACCTGGACAGTATCGGACAGGCACTTATTGCCGAGTATATGCCGGCTTTTACGAAGGCGGGCTTTGAAATCGAATCTTTCGGTGGGAACGATATTAAAATCAGTGCCGTTCCGTATCATATGAGTGCGCTGGGTTCCGAAAAACTGTTTCTCAATATGCTTGATCATCTGGAGATCAGTACAGATCCCAGGAAGCTCGGGATATATGAGCACCGTGTAGCGACGGAAGCCTGCAAGGCAGCGGTGAAAGGGGGAGACCGACTTTCATTTGCCGAAGCAGAAGCGCTTATCGACGAACTGTTTCGATGTGAGGACCCGTACCATTGTCCGCACGGCAGACCGACGATCATTTCTTTCACGGAAAAGGATATTGAAAAAAGATTTAAGCGGATCGTGTGATGTACAGGATCCGTATATTGCAGCCGGTATTTATATACCGAAAATGAGGTTTACCATGTCTGAAGCAAACAATATGCTCGTTGTCATCGCAGGTCCGACCGCTTCCGGAAAAAGTGAAATAGCCGTGGAACTGTCAAGGAAGATCGGCGGGGAAGTCATATCCGCCGACTCCATGCAGGTCTACCGATATATGGATATAGGTTCTGCCAAGATCACTCTCGAAGAAATGATGGGCGTTCCGCATTATATGATTGATGTTGCCGATCCTACAGAAGAATTTGATGTGGTCCGATATGCCATGGAGGCCAGGGAGCATGTGAAAGATATTCAAAGCCGGGGAAAAATCCCGGTACTTTGCGGAGGTACCGGATTTTATATTCAGGCAGTCACAAGAGATATAGATTTCACCGATTCCGGCGCAGACATGGAATATCGCAGGAAGCTGACGGCCTACGTTGAAAAGAACGGGAACATGGCTCTTTTCCGTGAGCTTGAACTGGTCGATCCGGAATCGGCGAAGAACATACATCCGAATAATGTAAAACGCGTTATAAGAGCACTTGAATATTATCGGCAGACGGGAGAAAAAATATCCCAGCATAATTTAAGAGAGAGTGAGCGCCCTTCACCTTACGACCTGCGCTATTATGTCATTAACTGCGAGCGACAGGCCCTTTATGACAGGATAGACAAGCGTGTTGACTTTATGATGGAGATGGGGCTTTTGGATGAGGTAATGTACCTTAAGGCCATGGGGCTCAGGAGAAATATGGTCTCCATGCAGGGACTCGGCTACAAGGAAATGCTTGATTATCTTGATAATGAGTATGATCTTGAGGAAGCGGTCAGGATACTGAAAAGAGATTCAAGGCATTATGCAAAACGCCAGATCACATGGTTCAAGCGGGAAAAGGATGCAGTCTGGATCAACAGAGAAGACTATGATAATGACACATTCAAAATCGTGGATCATCTGACAGAAGACCTGAGGATCGGAGAGAACTGATCGGAGAGAACTGATCGGAGAGAACTGATCGGAAAAAACTGATCGGAAAGAACGGATCGAAAAAACAACCGGAGAAGAATCAACTTGGAAAGCAACAGTCTGGAAAGAATGAATATGGAAAGTATTTATGAAGAGAACGGGATAGACAGAGATGTCTATCTGTTCGGAGAACAAATCTGCGAAACACTGAAGGAAAGATTCCACGAAGTGGACAAAATAGCAGAGTACAATCAGATTAAAGTGACAGGCGCCATGCAGAGGTGCCGGGTCAGTGAGGCCTGCCTGCAGGGAACGACCGGCTATGGATACAATGATCTGGGAAGAGATACACTGGAGGAGGTCTACAGCAGAGTCTTTCACACGGAGGCAGCTCTGGTCCGACCGCTGATCGCCTGCGGAACACATGCGCTGTCCATTGCCCTGGCAGGGAACCTGCGGCCCGGTGATGAGCTTCTTTCTGTTTCCGGCAAACCATATGATACACTGGAAGAGGTCATCGGCATCAGACCATCCCGCGGGAGTCTGGCTGAATATGGCGTTACCTATAAGCAGGTCGATCTGCTGCCGGACGGGAATTTTGACCTGGAAGGTATACGATCGGCGATCAGTCAAAAGACCCGGCTGGTAGCGATCCAGCGATCGAAAGGCTATGACACCAGAAGAACACTGTCTGTCGCGCAGATCGGTAAAGCAATCGCCTGCGTCAAAGCTGTCCGGGAAGATATCATCGTCATGGTCGATAACTGTTACGGGGAGTTTGTTGAAAAGAATGAACCTTCGGATGTGGGAGCGGATCTGATCGTCGGGTCCCTCATAAAGAATCCGGGCGGCGGGCTTGCTCCGGTCGGAGGCTATATAGCGGGGAAGAAAGAGTATGTGGAAAATGCGGCATACCGTATGACCTGCCCGGGACTCGGAAGAGAGGTCGGTCCCTCTCTGGGAGTGAACCCGGCTATGTATCAGGGATTTTTCATGGCCCCGGTGATTGTCTCCTCCGCACTGAAGGGTGCTATTTTTGCGGCAAATGTCTATGAGAGGCTGGGGTATGACGTTCTTCCGGACAGTACGGAATCACGGCATGATATTATACAGGCTGTGACTCTCCGGTCTCCGGAGGCAGTCATTGCTTTCTGTAAGGGGATACAGAAGGCGGCCCCTGTTGATTCCCATGTCACCCCGGAACCCTGGGACATGCCCGGATACGATGACCCGGTCATAATGGCAGCGGGCGCATTTGTCGAAGGATCTTCTATTGAACTTTCTGCGGACGGACCGATCCGCCCGCCTTATAATGTCTACTTTCAGGGCGGACTCACCTGGCCGTCCGCAAAATTCGGAATTCTTATGTCTCTTCAGTCCATGAAGGATGCGGGACTTGTTGTGATTCCGAAAAATACACAGAAGTGATGATTTCAGATCAGGCTCTCAAAGGAACCTGTCAGTTATGAACAGTTGTACATCAGAACGGAGGATCCGCATGAAGAACAAGAACAGAGTGTTAATAATCGGTGCCGGTGCCTCCGGACTTTTCGCGGCAATCACAGCTGCCGGGTACGGGGCGGAAGTCACGGTTCTCGAAAAGGAAAAAAATGCGGGCAGAAAACTGCTTCGCACGGGGAACGGCAGATGCAATCTGACAAATGTCGGCGATCCTTCCTTTGCCTATCACGGAACTGATCGGACCTTCGCCGAAAAGATCCTTCATGCGTTCTCCCCTACGGATGCGATTGCTTCCTTCACAAAAATGGGAATTTATACAACGAACAGGGACGGCTGGATCTATCCGCATTCCGATACGGCCGAATCTGTTCTGACAGTCCTTCTGTGGAGAGCGAAAGAACTGCATGTCAAAATAAAATATTGTGAACAGGTCAGACGGATAGAGAAGAATGAAGACTGCTTTAAGGTATTCACCGATACCTGGCACTATGAGACGGACAAAATCATCCTTGCATGCGGGACAGCGGCTTCACTTACCGAAAAACAGCTTCCCGCCAACGGATATGATCTGGCTGTGCAGATGGGGCATTCCGTTATACGGCCTCTTCCCGCACTCGTTCCTCTGAAGGTGAAGGATGCAAGCCGCTTCAAATGGGCGGGCGTAAGGGTCGCAGCCGGCGTAAGCCTCTATGCAGATGACCTGTTCATAGGAACAAGTCACGGACAGGTCCAGCTTACGGATTCGGGGATTTCCGGAATTCCGGTATTTGCCCTGAGCGGTCAGGCACTGCGACTTCTCGAAGGCAGACTGAACGTACATGCCGTCCTGGATTTTTTCCCGGAGATGTCGGAAGAGGCATTCGCAGGTTTTCTGAAAAAAAGGAAAAATGACCACCCGGATCGTAAAATTTCCGATCTGCTGGTCGGAATCCTTCCGGAGAGACTTCTGCACGCGGTATCCATGGAGCTTCAGGGAAGTACAGACCCCGAAATGCTTTCCCATGTGGTCAAGAATTTTAATGTCAGGATCACCGGCAGTCAGGGATTTCCCTGCGCTCAGTGCACGTCAGGCGGAGTATCAACCGCGGAAGTGAGCGCTGACACATGCGAATCGCTCGTGACGAAGGGATTCTATCTCACGGGAGAAGTCCTGGATATCGATGGAGAGTGCGGCGGATGGAATCTGCAGTTTGCATGGTCGACCGGGTATCTTGCAGGTAAGCACGCAGCGGAGGTCTTATGATCAGGATAACCAATCTCAAGCTGCCGGTGGAGGCAGGAAAAAAAGAGCTTATAAAAAAGGCTGCCGGGGAGCTTCGCATAAAGGAATCGGATATTCTTGAGATCCATATCTGTAAAAAGTCCCTGGATGCGAGAAAAAAACCGGATCTATTCTATATCTATACAGTCGATGTGTCTCTGGGGAAAAAGGATTTCCGTATGTCAAAAGGTAGACATAACAATGTTATGTCAACCCCCTGTGAAAACTACAGGATTCCTCCTTCCGGAAGCGATATTCTGAGAGAGCGGCCGGTCATTGTCGGATGCGGACCTGCCGGACTTTTTGCGGCATATCTTCTCGCCCGATGCGGATACAGACCGCTCATACTGGAGAGGGGCGGCGATGTAAAGGAGAGGTCAGAGAAAGTTGAGTCCTTCTGGGATGGGGGAAAACTGGATCCGGAGACGAACGTACAGTTCGGAGAGGGCGGTGCAGGTACTTTTTCAGACGGGAAGCTGAATACTTCCGTGAAAGATCCGCAGTTCCGCGCAAAATTCATAAAAGAAGTCTTTGCAGCACACGGAGCGGATCCTTCCATACTATATGAACAAAAACCCCATGTCGGAACCGATGTGCTCGTGAATATTCTGTCAAGCATGAGAAAAGAAATCGAGAGTATGGGGGGAGAGTATCGATTCCATGCGAAAGTCACCGGCATAGAATCGCTGCACGGACATATACAGGCTGTAACGGTCAACGACACGGAGCAGATTCCCTGCAGTGTCTGTATTCTGGCACTCGGTCACTCCGCCAGAGATACATTTGCCATGCTGTCGGAGACCGGTCTTATCATGCAGCCGAAAGCATTTGCTTTCGGTGTTCGAATAGAACATCCACAGTCTATGATCGATATTTCCCAGTACGGGAAACTGTCCGGACGGCATCTTGCACCTGCAGCGTATAAACTGACCGCGAAGGCTTCCGACGGCCACGGTGTGTATTCTTTCTGCATGTGTCCGGGTGGGTATGTCGTGAATTCCTCTTCGGAACACGGCATGCTGGCGGTCAACGGCATGAGTTATTCGGACCGTGGGTCGGCAAATGCCAACAGTGCCATCATTGTAACAGTATCCCCGGAAGAATATGTACCTTATGTACAGGGGATTTCACACGACGCGCTGACCGGAATCGAATTTCAGCGCATCCTTGAGAAAGCCGCATACAGCCGGGGGGACGGAAAGATTCCCCAACAGCTTTTCGCTGACTTTCAGGAAAAGAGATGCAGCGTTTCCTATGGAGAATTCGACACCTGTGCGAAAGGAGGAACGGTCTTTGCGGACCTGAATGAGATCCTGCCGGAATTTGCAGCGCGCGATATCGGTGAAGGTGTATCAATTTTCGGAAGAAAGATCCGGGGATTTGACCGGCCGGATGCTATCCTGAGCGGAATTGAAAGCCGGTCGTCATCGCCGGTGCGTATTCCGAGAAATGAAGAGTATGTCTCATCCGTCGAGGGAATATATCCCTGCGGAGAAGGGGCGGGCTACGCAGGCGGTATCATTTCCGCCGCCATGGACGGTCTCAGATGCGCCGAGTCAATTATTAAAAGATTCCGAAAACTTGGATGATTCGTATACATGATACATATTTTATGCTAAAATGCATATGCCTGTTTTCCATCTGTTCGCGGCTCGAAGAAGAAAGCAGGTCATATGAAAGATTTACTGAAAGAAAAAAACGCGGATTTTAACAGACCGTACGAGCGCTGCCTCCTATACGGCCCGGCTTCTCTGTCAGATGCTGAGCTTCTTGCCGTCATCATCAGATCCGGGACCATGGGGCTTACGGCAATCGATCTGGCTGACAGGATCCTTCACCTTTCGAGGTCTGATGCCGGGCTTCTCGCCCTGTGTCATCTGTCCATTCAGGAGCTTACGGAAGTACCGGGTATCGGGCAGGTAAAGGCCATTCAGCTTAAGTGTGTCGGAGAGCTGTCCAAAAGAATCGCCACTTACAATGCAAAACAGGAGCTTTCTTTTTCGGAACCGTCCTCTATCGCTGATTACTACATGGAGCGACTCAGACATGAAGAAAAGGAAAGTCTGTTTTGCATGATGTTAGATACCAGGAACAGTCTGATCGGGGACGAATGTATTTCCAAGGGGACCGTCAATTATGCGGTCCTTTCGACCAGGGAACTGTTTCTTACCGCCCTGAGATATCGCGCGGTCAGCATAATACTTGTTCACAATCATCCAAGCGGTGATCCTACGCCGAGTGAAGAGGATATTATGCTTACAGAACGTGTAAAGCGCGCGGGAAAACTTCTTGATATTGCGCTGCTCGACCACATTGTGATCGGGGACAGATGCTATGTCAGCTTTGTCGAGAGCGGTATTTTATCAATGGGGGAATAAATGATTATTCATAATGCATTTGGCGTTGATCTGGGTACAAGTGCCGTGAAGGTCTACTGTCATCACACAGGACAGACCATTGCGGAAAAGAATATGATTGCGATCAGAAACGGCAGGCAGGTCCTGGCTGTAGGTGATGACGCATTTGAAATGTATGAGAAAGCTCCGGAAAATATACAGGTGTCGAGACCTGTTATGAACGGCAGGATCGCGGATGTTGCCCAGGTAGAATATGTTCTCCATACAATGATCGGAAGAGCGGACAGAAGCGCAGGGTATGCACCGATGATTTTCTTTTCCGCACCGGTCAATATGTCTGAGATCGAAAAACGGGCATATTATTCAATCAGTCATGCCGGCTACTTCAGAAGTCCGAAAGTCTATCTGGTGGACCGGCCGATCTGCGACGCGATTGCTCTGGGCATTGATGTTTCGAAGACCAGAGGATCCATGATCGTCAATGTCGGAGGTCAGAATACGGATATATCTGTCATTGCCAACGAGCAGGTCATTATCAGTACCGATATCTCCATCGGCGGCCAGCTGCTTAATGAGGCGATCTGCAACGAGATCCGCCGGCAGGAGAATCTCATCGTGGGAAGAAGAACTGCGAGACGACTGAAAGCAGTTCTTTCAACTTTGGGAGAGGATATCCGGGAGACGCGTACTGTTACAGGTATGAATACCCTTTCCGGTCTGCCTCGTCAGAGTGTGATCAGCTCCGAACTTGTCAGCTTCGCCGTGGAGGGACAGATTGCGCAGCTGGCAGACGAAATTCGCACATTTCTTGAGAGGACGCCTCCGCAGATCAGGGATTCCGTGGCGTCGGAAGGCATCTATCTGACCGGAGGAACAACGCGTATACCTTCCATTGACAGGTACTTAAGAAGAGTGATAGGCTGCCCGGTCAATCTTTCGGATTATTATGAAATGTGTACGATTCAGGGCCTTGCGGCTCTTATCAAAAATAAAGAGCTGCAGAAATGGGCTTATACGATAGGTAACAGAAAATGAGAAAGAAAAGAATTTCCATAAAACTGAAAAGCAAGCATCTCCTGGTCGTTCTGGGCATACTTTGCTTCATTATGATCCTGGGGACCTTTACTTTATCCGTCGTGCCGGCTCCGATCAGAAATACGGTGGGTGTACTGGTGACGCCTTTCCAGAATGGTGTGAATCGAGTGGGCGGTGTAATGCATGGCTGGGCATCCGGATTCAGCGATGTCCAGAAGCTGCAGAAGGAAAATGAGGAACTGCAGAGTAAGATCGACGATCTGACGGAGAAGAACAATCGACTGATCCAGAGCCAGGAAGAGCTGAAAAGACTGGAGGAATTATACAAGCTGGATCAGGAATATCCGGAATACACGAAAGTGGCGGCATCTGTCATCGCGAAAGACCCCGGTAACTGGTACAGTACATTTGTCATTAATAAAGGTGCTGCAGACGGCCTCAAGGTCAATATGAATGTCATATCCGGGGGCGGACTTGTCGGCATCATCACAGAGACGGGAGAGCACTGGTCAAAGGTACGTTCGATCATTGATGATGAAAATAATATCAGCGGTATGATTGCAACGACTTCCGACACCTGTATCGTTTCGGGAAATCTGGCCTCCATGACTAACGGCCGTATCGATTTTTCAGAACTGCGCGACAGAGGAGATGTTGTGGCTGAAGGCACCAGCATCGTCACATCCAATATAAGTACACAATATCTGACCGGGCTTCTGATCGGTTATATTGCTGAGGTCGGAGAGGATTCCAACCATCTGACAAAGTACGGAACGATTATTCCTGCTGCGGATTTCAAGAACATTCGGGAAGTCCTTGTCATTCAGGAACTGAAACAGACAAAGGAGAATTCTTAATTGAAAAGAAAAGGAGTTATCCTGATCCTGATATGGATCTGCTTTATACTTCAATCTACTGTTTTCAAACTGCAGACAATTACCAACGTATCGCCCAATCTGCTTCTCATGATGACTGTCTCCATTGCGTTCATGCAGGGGAAAAAGGAAGGAATTCTTACGGGATTTGTGAGCGGTCTCTTTTATGACCTCTTTTTCGGAAGAATTCTGGGGGTCTACAGTTTTCTGTATATGATGATCGGTTACGCTGTAGGGCATTTCGCGAAAATTTACTTTGACGAGGATGTCACGATTCCCGTTATTCTGGTCTCTGCGGCGGATCTTATTCTGAATTTTGTTATTTACGTGTTCGGATTTCTGCTTCGGGGGAAGCTGGCATTTCCGACCTATTTTCTTTCGATCATTCTGCCGGAAATGATTTATACAGCAGTCATGACGTTTATTTTTTACCGTCTGATCTACAAGATCAATCATGCTCTGAGTGAGAGCGAAAAGGAAGAAAGGCAGTCACTTTGGATAAGAGATTAAAAACATTTCTGAAAAAAGCGCATATAGAACGGGCGACCGTGCTGGCGCTGATTTTTACGTTCATGTCCTTTGTGCTGGTCCATCGCCTCTATCATCTTCAGATCATAGATGGCGCGACTTACAGGGCCAATTTCAGCCTGATGACGACGAAAACACGTTCCATCAAGGGCACGCGCGGAAACATTTATGACAGGAACGGCAACGTTCTTGCTTATAATGAGTTGTCTTATACACTGACGTTGGAAGATTCCGGGACCTATGAAACGAACAGGCAGAAAGCACTGGCTCTTAACAGCGAAGCATACCTGATCACTAAGATCCTTGAATCACACGGGGACTCACTCGATAATGATTTCCATGTCGTTGTCGGCGAGAACGGCCGTTATACCTATGATTGCACAGGCCGTACGCTTCAGCGATTTAAGGCGGACGTTTACGGTCATGCTCTGATTGATGAGATGACACCTGAAGAAGCCGAATCTTCAGCAGAAGATATGATGAAATATCTTCAGAGTGAAAAAAAGTTCTCGATCATTCGAACAGAAAAACCTTATACGGAGGAAGAACTGACAGAAGCAGGACTTCCGGTGACCATGTCTCTTCAGGATGTTCTGAATATTACTTATGTCCGGTATCAGCTGTTCACGACCAGTTACCGAAAATATCTTCCGGTACCGATCGCGACCGGTCTGTCGGAAGAGTCCGTAGCGGAGTTGAAGGAGCGGAGCAGTGAGCTTACCGGCACCGATATTGTTGATGATACGCTGAGAGTTTACGATGAGCCGGAGGCATTTGCATCTATTATCGGTTATACGGGAAGAGTCTCCTCAGAAGATCTGAGTGAACTTCAGGCACAGAATTCTACATACAACAGTTCTTCAATCGTAGGTAAATCCGGAATCGAGAAGATCATGGAACTTTCTCTTCAGGGCTTTGACGGACAGGAGATCGTGTATGTCGATAACCTTGGGAAGGTTCTGAAGATCGATGAAAAATCAACGATTCGACCGAAGGCTGGCAATGATGTCTACCTAACAATAGATAAAAATCTTCAGGTCGCAACATACAAAATGCTTGAGCAGCGAATTGCCGGTATTCTTGAGAGCGTCATTGTCGACCGAAAGGAATTCGATACGTCGGATGTAACGGATACCGCCGATATTCTGATTCCTATTTATAATGTATATAACGCAATCATATCCAATAACGTGCTGGATATTTCACATTTTGAGGAAATCGATGCGTCTGAGGCGGAACTTGGTCTGGTACAGGAATTCCACAAGAAGCAGAATGAAGTGTTCGCGCTGCTCGACAACGAGTTGACAGGAGCATCACCGCTGCCGTACCAGAATCTGACGACGGAGATGCAGGAATATGAAAGTTATATTGTCAATGATCTGCTCATGTCTCAGACAGAAATTCTGAACAGCACGGCAATAGATAAAACGGATGAGACTTATCTGGCATGGACACGTGACGAGACGATCTCTCTGAGAGAATATCTTACTTACGCAGCCAGCAAGAACTGGATCGACATCTCCGTATTCAACGATGACGACACGTATCTTGATTCTTCAGAGATTTATGAAAAACTGTCCGATTACATAAAGGACTACCTCTCCACGGATATTGATTTCAGTAAAAAACTTTATAAGTATTTACTGAACGATGACCGGATCACCGGAGAGCAGCTTATTCTGGCTCTCTATGATCAGGGCGTCTTCGATAAGGAAGATGGGGAGTATGAGTCATTTGTGAACGGAGGCTACACGGCCTATGATCTTATCCTGTCCAAGATCAATGATCTTACGCTGAGACCGTCCATGCTGGCCCTTGATCCCTGCTCAGGCTCGGCAGTCGTTACGAATGCCAGGACCGGTGAAATTCTTGCCTGTGTTACATATCCCGGTTATGATAACAACCGACTGGCCAATTCGATGGATGTAGCCTATTACAATTCTCTGGCTCAGGATCAGTCAAGACCGTTCTACAATAAGGCGACACAGCAGACAACAGCACCTGGTTCCACTTTTAAGCTGGTCACCACGACAGCCGGACTGGAAGAGGGCGTCATCACGAATGACACACTTTATACCTGTACCGGAACATTCGACCTGATCGAGACGCCGCTGAACTGCTGGCTCAAATCAGGTCACGGGGTCTTAAATATTATCGGGGGTATTGAAAATTCCTGTAATGTTTTCTTCTCCAATGTTGCTTACGAACTGGGCATCAATGAGGAAGGCAACTGGTCTGACTCTCTGTCTCTGTCAAAGCTCCAGTCCTATGCGAAAATGTATGATATGGACAAGAATTCCGGCATTGAGATTCCGGAGGCGAGCCCGGGTATTTCCGACCAGTATGCGGTTCCGTCCTCGATTGGACAGGGAACACATTCTTTTACGACAACACAGCTTGCACGGTATGTAACGACTCTGGCCAACAGCGGAACAAGTTATGATATTTCCCTGATCGACCGCCTTACGGATTCTGACGGAAATACGGTACAGGATTATTCTCCGAAAATTCAGGGACATGTATCAATTAATAATAATACATGGGATGTAATTCACCAGGGAATGCGCGCTGTTATCGAAAATAAAGATGAGTACACGGGCATGCCGATCGCGGTCGCAGGCAAAACAGGGACAGCTCAGGAATCGAAATCGAGACCTTCCCATGCTCTTTTTGTCAGTTATGCTCCGTATGAGGATCCGGAAATAGCAATGGCTATCCGTATCGGTAACGGATATTCGTCTACCAATGCGACATTGGTCGGCAAGGATATCTACCAGTATTACTTCAACCTTGTGGATGAGTCACAGCTTATTACGGGTACAGCCAGAACGGATTATGTATCCTCTGCACAGGTAGACTGATTCTCTTTCTTTCGGAGGGAGGCCGTCCTCCCTCCGAAGTTCATAAAAGCAAGGAGTTTTATACAAAAATTCAATGATTAGACAGTATAAACTGAGAGATTACAACTTCAGACTGATCCTGTGGCTGGTGGTGCTGTCCATACTCGGCGTACTTCTGGTCGGCTCGGCGGAATCAACGCTGCAGTTCCGTCAGCTCGGAGGCGTTGTTCTGGGCATTGTTGTAATGGTCATCGTCTCACTTACAGACTATTCATGGATCATGAACTTTTATTGGATTGCTTATTTTGCAAATATTTTCATGCTCCTTCTGGTTATTGTCGTCGGTTCGGATGCCGGCGGCGCGACGAGATGGATTTCCATTGCTGGTCTGAGATTTCAGCCTGTCGAACTGACGAAGATCGTTTTGATCGTTTTCTTCTCGAAATATTTCATGGATAACGAGAACTCGCTCAATAATCCGAGGACGATAATAAGGGCAGCACTTCTGATCGGTGTTCCTCTGTTCCTGGTGTTCAGCCAGCCGGACCTTAAGAACACTCTGACGATCATGGCAATTTTCTCCATCCTCTATTACGCGGCCGGGCTCAGTTATAAAATAATAGTATCTGTCATTGTGGCTGTCGGCCTTTTTGCCGCAGCTTTTATGGCAATCGTCACACAGCCGAATCAGCATCTGATCCGCGAGTATCAAAGGCAGCGAATCATGGCTTTCCTGAATTCCGACGAGGCGGAATACACGGACGATACGACGCAGCAGAATAATTCCGTTACTGCCATCGGAAGCGGTATGCTGACAGGTAAAGGTCTCAATAATTCGGATGTTTCATCTGCAAATAAAGGCAACTTCATTTCAGAGATCCAGACAGACTTCATTTTCGCTGTTGCGGGGGAGGAGCTGGGTTTCCTGGGAAGCTGCGGTATTATTATACTGCTCCTTCTGATCGTACTGGAGTGCCTCTACATGAGTACGAGGGCAAAGGATCTGTCCGGAAAGCTGGTCTGCTGCGGGGTGGCGGCCAATGTTGCGCTGCAGAGTTTTATCAATATCGGCGTCGCAACACGAATGCTTCCGAATACCGGTACGCCGCTGCCTTTCGTAAGCTATGGTCTTACATCTCTTGTAAGTCTTTATATCGGTATGGGAATGGTACTGAATGTAGGTCTGCAGGAGAAGATTGAACTTGATGAATTCGTACCCAGAAAGAGGACGGAATATCAGGAGGCATGAAGTTGAAGCCTGTTTTCGGTAAAGATTTAAAAAATAAGATAAAGCCTGTTTTCGGTAAAGACTTAAAAAATAAGATGAAGCCCGTTTTCGGTAAAGATCTAAAAGACGGGAAAATTGTGGAAAGACTGAAGCAGAAGATTCCCGTTCTGTTTTCGAATCGAAAAATCCTTCTGACGACCGGGCTTATTGGCATCATGCTGGTCGCGGCCATGATCGGTCTGATCACGGCCCTGATCCTGCATCATGCTGAAAATCTTCCGCTGACACAGCCTTACTCCAACAAAGCGCTCGTTTATCAGGCGAGTGAAGACACGGCGCTGGCTCTTACAGAAGCGTTGTCTTCAAACCTGTGTGTAGGTAAGGATAATACCAGTACCGGAGATATCGTTCTGAAGGAAGGCGAATCAGCAGCACTTTTCGCATTGGATGATAAAAATATTATTTTTGCGAAAAATATGTATGAGAAAATATATCCGGCTTCGATCACCAAGATCATGACGGCCATTCTCACTCTGAAATACGGAAACATGGATGATATCGTGACGATTATGTGGAGGGATCTCGAGCTCGAGAGCGGTTCTCAGGTCGTCGGTTTCCGAATCGGTGACCGTGTCTCGGTTCGAGAGCTCCTGCATGGACTTCTTATCCATTCAGGAAATGACGCTGCTATGGCTCTGGCAAGATATGTCGGTGGCGGCTCGATGAATACCTTCATACAGATGATGAATGATGAGTTGATCCAGATCGGCGCTACGGGTTCCCATTTCACGAATCCGACCGGACTGCAGGATACTGATCATTATACGACTGTATACGATATCTATCTGATGTTGAATGAAGCCATTAAATACAGTGACTTTGTGAGCATTATGCAGATCGCCGTATACAATGTTTCCTATACGGATGCGTCCGGTGCGGAAAGATTTGTGAATCTGGACTCGACCGATCATTATCTCACGGGTGAGATAAAACCGCCAAAGGACGTCGTTGTTCTGGGCGGAAAAACGGGTACAACGTCTGCAGCCGGGCATTGTCTTGCAATCGTATCTCAGAATGCCTTCGGTCAGCCTTATATTTCAATCGTTGTGGGAGCGCAGACCACCGAAGATCTCTATGAGGATATGAATGTACTTCTTTCGCATATCAACTGAATTTTCAGGAACAGAGGGCAGATGTTCAATTAATGCTATCTTTCCTTGTGTTTTCAGGTCAGATAAATTATAATGAAAATAAGAATCAGTTTCAGATATCAGGTTCCACCGATGGCGAAACACGTTCACAACTAATAAATAAAGGAGGAAAACGGATATGGTTCGTTTAATTGTTGGTCATAAAGGGAAAGGAAAAACTACAGAAATCCTTCAGATTGCAAATGATAATATCAAGAAGGTTTCCGGAAGTATCGTTTACCTCGACAAGAGCAACAAGCATATGTATGAATTGAACAATAAGATCCGTCTTATTGACGTATCCAGGTATCCAATTGAAAATAACGAGCAGTTTATTGGATTTATCTGCGGTATCATTTCGCAGGACCATGACCTTCAGGAAATGTATCTTGACGGTTTCCTGAAATGCGCAAAACTGAAAGAGGACAATATTACTGACACGATCCTGAAACTGGATGCAGTCAGCACACTTTTTAACATCGACTTTATTATTTCTGTCTCTGTGGATCAGGAAGACCTTGATGATCGTCTTAAAGATAAGATTCTCCTTTCACTTTGATACGTAAAAAATTTATATAAGGGACGAAATTTGAAAGATAGAGAAAACAGGAATTCCGATATTCAGCGTTATTTTACGCTGAATATCGGAACGATTATTTTTATTGCGGTTTTTATATACCTGGTCGTCAGTCTGGTCATGTACCTGACCTCCAATCATGTGCAGTCATACCAGGTCATGGCGGGACCGCTCGCAAAGAACAATACGTATACCGGTCTTGTTATACGATCTGAACAGGTCATATCTGCTGATTCAGGCGGTTATATTACCTATTATGCAAGGGAAAATTCCAGAGTAAAACGGTATGGAGCCGTCTATTCTGTGAGCCCTTCTGCTCAGGACCGGGAAGGAACGGAGGTTTCGGAAGCGACGCTGTCCAGTATTCAGAGGCATGTCCGTGACTATGCAACGACTTTTACACCGAAAGATTTCCACAATGTTTATTCCTTCAAGTATTCTCTTGAGGGGGATGTGCTGGACAATACGCTGGCAGATTCTCCGGATCTTGTGACCAACACCGGAGCCTCCTCTATTACATTCGGGAACCAGACGATCAGTACCTGTCCGCTTGACGGCATGGTCAGCTATTGTATAGACGGATATGAAAATTTCACAGTTGAAGATATCACAGCGGATTCTCTTGACCGGAATTCCTATCATGCGACGGACCTGAAAGTGAGCGGTCAGATCAAAGCGGGACAGCAGATTTATAAACTGGTCAATTCGGAGAACTGGTCTCTGATCATTCCGCTGACTTCCAGGCAGATCGTTCAGATGACGGACAAGAAGACCATGCGCGTTAAATTCCTGGCGGATGATGTTACACAGACTGCGGCTTTTTCGATCCTGACGATGAGCAACGGATCTTATTACGGAAAGCTTGACTTTACAAAAGGAGTCATACGCTATCTTGATACCAGATTTCTGGATATAGAGCTCGTGACAAATGCAGCTACGGGTCTGAAAGTACCGGTCACTTCTGTTGTATCCAAGAAGTTCTATACTATTCCCGAAGAATTCGGTACACAGGGCGGTGATTCCAACTCCGTCGGTTTTCTGAAATATACGAGAGCGGATGACGGAAGTGAATCCAGCGTATTTATTACACCGACTATTTATAATAAGCAGGACGGAAAGTACTATATAGATACGATGGATTTCGATGAGGGCGATATTATCATGAAAGAAGGAACGTCCTCAGATCGATATGTTATTAACAGCACGGACTCGCTGGAGGGCGTTTACTGCACCAACAAGGGATATGCCATGTTCCGGAGAGTGAATATCATTGATAAGAATGAACAGTACTGTCTGGTGGAGAACGGCACCAGCTACGGTATATCTCAGTTCGACTATATTGTTATGGATTCCTCCAGAGTCAGGGAATCGGAAGTGACTGCGAGGTAAACATGCTTAAAGAGAATCTGGAAAAAGTAAAAGAACAGATCGCAAAAGCCTGTGAGAGGAGTGGGCGGAGCGCACAGGATGTGACGATTGTTGCCGTGAGCAAGACAAAACCGGAGGAAGCGATCCTGGAGCTCTATCATGCGGGACATCGTGATTTTGGGGAGAACTATATACAGGAACTCAGAGTCAAGCACGATGATCTGCCGAAAGATATACGCTGGCATATGATCGGCCATCTCCAGCGTAACAAGGTAAAATATATTGCTGAGTACATTCATCTGATCCATTCGGTGGACTCCTTCCAGCTTGCGGAGACAATTGAAAAGGAAGCGGCAAAGCATGACCGTATTATCCCGATCCTGATCGAGGTAAATGTCGGCGGAGAGGAGAGCAAATTCGGGGTAACACCCGAAGAAGCTCCGGTGCTGATAGAGAAAATCAGCCATCTTCCGCATGTGCGTGTGGAAGGTCTTATGACCAGTGCTCCTTATGTGGAGGACCCCGAAGAGGACAGACCCTGCTTTGCCAAAATGCGCGATTTAAGTGTTGACATAGCATCTAAAAAAATTGATAATGTTAAAGTAAATGTTTTAAGTATGGGTATGTCCAATGACTATATTGTGGCTGCTGAGGAAGGATCCACAATGGTCAGAGTAGGAACAAGCATCTTCGGTGAGCGTGACTACTCGAATAAATGAGATCGGAGATTTTCAGATATGGGTTTTTTTGACCGCCTTCTTGATGTGATCAGACTGAATGATGAAGATGATGATTATGAAGATGATTACAATGAAGATGATGATTTAGATGACGAAGAGGATGAAGATGATGAGGAAGACTTTGAGGATGACAAGCCGAAAAAGCGCTTCTGGCAGAAATTCTCCAGAAAATCAGATGAAGAAGAAGACGAATTAGACGACGAAGAAGATCTGGATGATGAATATGAAGAGGATGAGGAGGACGAGAAGAAAGAAAGAAAATCTTTCTCATTTTTCAGATCCCGCAAGTCCTCTGAAAATGAAGAGGATGATGACGAAGAGGACGAAGAAGACGAAGATGAGGATGATGAAGAGGAAGAAAGACCCCGCGCATCGAGATCATCAAGAGGAAGAAGTGCTGCAGGTGCCAGAGAAAAGAGCCGTGTAAGAAGAGAGACTTCCCGCAGGTCATCACAGAGTGCCTATAAGGCTTCCTATTCGACCACAGACAGAACCACGTCACACAGCAGCTATGATCAGACGGATTGGTCTTCGATGGTCAATGAAAAGCCGGTGAAAAATACCAGAAATGATCGAAAAAAGCGGGTGAATATGGGACATGGAGGAAAAGTTGAAGTTATTCGTCCTGAATCTATGGAAGATACACAGGATATCGCTGAGACACTGATGGCCAATTCCACAGTCGTCATTAATCTTGAAGGAATTGATGTCGATACTGCTCAGAGAATCATAGACTTCTCCTGCGGAGCCTGCTATTCACTTCACGGCGGTCTGCAGAAAGTATCGACTTATTTCTATATTCTGACACCGGAAAATGTTTCCATTTCCGGTGATTATACAAGCTTGTTAAACGGTGACTTTGATCTTCCGTCCATGAGATCACAATATTGATTTTCAAGGATCATCACAAAGAAATGATTTCAAGCATCAGGCTTCATAAGTCTGATGCTTTCTTTTTAGGAAAGGAGATATGGAAAGTGAGCCTGTATTTTAATAATTCTTTCGAGGGGCTGAAGGAAGCATTTGAAAAATCTGCAATTGCCCCGGCCAGAGTATGTATTGTAGGCGATA
This sequence comes from uncultured Lachnospiraceae bacterium, assembly GCA_946535445.1. GTDB lineage: Bacteria > Bacillota > Clostridia > Lachnospirales > Lachnospiraceae > Chordicoccus. The sequence continues at coordinate 3,339 of CAMNDN010000027.1, read as the reverse complement.
CCAATACGGTCCCGCTTTATGCGGAATCTGTAAAAAGCGTTCTGGATGAGGTTTTCGATACGGTCGATATATTTTCTTTTGAGGCAGGAGAAGAGCACAAGAATCTTCAGTCGATCGAAAAGTTATATGAATTTTTGATCGGACATCATTATGACCGAAAGGACTGCCTGCTGGCACTCGGTGGCGGTGTTGTCGGTGATATGACCGGATTTGCTGCTGCCACATATTTAAGAGGAATCGCATGCGTACAGGTACCTACGACACTGCTTTCGCAGGTCGACTCGAGCATTGGAGGGAAGACGGGCGTTGATTATCTTGGCTACAAGAACATGATCGGTGCTTTTCACATGCCGGAATTCGTTTATACGAATCCGATGACCCTGAAAACACTCCCGGATGAGGAATTCGATTCAGGAATGGGAGAAGTTCTCAAATCCGCCCTGCTTGCGGACAGCAGCTTTTTTGAATGGATCCTTGAAAATATGGACGGTATTAACGAGAAAGAGGATGACGTCATTCTTGAGATGGTCAGAAGAACCGCCGGGATCAAGGAGGAGATTGTTATCCGTGATCCGAAGGAAAAAGGGGAAAGGGCGCTTCTGAACCTCGGTCACACTATCGGCCATGCGCTGGAAAAATACAAGAATTTTACTATGACACACGGAAAATGTGTCGGCCTGGGCTGTATAGCGGCGGCACTGATCAGTCATGAGCGGGGCTATATTGAAGCGGATGAACTGTATGAAATCAGAGATGTCTGCGTAATGTTCGGTCTTCCAATGTATGTGGACGATATCGATGAGCAGGAAATTCTTCGTATAACAAAATCAGACAAGAAAATGGCTGCCGGACGTATTCGCTTTATTCTTATTAAAGAAATCGGCAAAGCATTTATAGCAGATGACGTGAGTGATGATGAGATCTTAAAGGGTATCCGTTTTATAAATGGAGACATGCTATGAAAAGCAGCGGGGTCAAGTGATGAAATCAGATTCAATGCGATATATAAAAGCAATTGCGGGGTTTATTATACTGGTGGCCGTCGATCTGATGACCAAGGTCTGGGCCGTTGAGAATCTCAGTGCAGGACCGATTGTTCTCGTCAGAGGTGTGTTCGAACTGAGATATCTGGAGAACAGGGGCGCGGCTTTCGGACTTCTTCAGAATCAGAGAGCATTCTTTCTGATCCTTACGGTCGTTTTCCTTGCGGTGATGATTTTTCTGTATCGGAAAATCCCTTCAGATAAAAAGTATCTCCCGCTCAGAATTTTGATTGTAGTGGTTTCCGCGGGAGCATTCGGGAATTTTTATGACAGACTCACTCTTCATTATGTAAGAGATTTTCTGTATTTTTCTCTGATAGATTTTCCGATTTTTAATGTGGCTGACATTTATGTGACATGTTCAGCGTTCATATTCTTTATTCTGATCATGTTCGTTTACAAAGAGGACGATCTTAACTTTAAGGGGAAAGTGTCATGACAGATCTGAAGATTTCCGGAAAAGACCTGTTCCTGTCTGATTGCATTTCCGATGAGGATGACGCAGCCGGGGATGATCTTCATTATTTCAGCGAAGATGAATCAGTTCAGGATGATGTACGTCATTTCATCGTTGACGGATCCTCGGACGGTATAAGGATAGACCGCTTTCTGGCCGGAATGCTTCCTGAGCTTTCCAGAAGCCGTCTGCAGGAGCTCATCAAAGAGGGGGAAGCAACTGTAGGTGGAAACTCAGTAAAGAGCTCCAGGAAGCTCTGTGCGGGCGAGGAAGTGATCCTTCACATTCCGGAGCTGAAGGATCCGGAAATCCTTCCGGAAGATATTCCGCTTGATATTCTTTATGAGGATGACGATCTTCTGATCGTCAACAAACCCAAGAATATGGCTGTTCACCCGGCTCCGGGCCATTCATCGGGAACACTCGTGAATGCGGTCTTATTTCACTGCAGGGATAATCTTTCGGGAATCAACGGTGTTTTGAGACCCGGCATTGTTCACCGGATCGATAAGGATACGACAGGGGCCCTGATCATCTGCAAAAATGATATTGCCCACAGAAAGATCGCTGATCAGCTGGCTGTCCATTCAATCAATCGGGTCTATCTCGGGATCGTATGCGGGAATGTGAAGGAAGACTGCATGACGATTGAGGGAAATATAGGACGGGATACGAGAGACCGGAAAAAGATGGCTGTCGTAAAGAGCGGAGGCAAACCCGCTGTTACCCACGTCACGGTACTGGAACGATTCGGCAGGTATACCCTGTGCGAATTCAGGCTGGAGACCGGCCGCACACATCAGATCCGTGTCCATATGGCTTCGAAAGGGCATCCTCTGTTAGGAGATTCCGTCTACGGATCGGGGAAATCTCCCTATACGCTGCAGGGGCAGACGCTTCATGCAGCTGTTATCGGATTCATTCATCCGTCTACCGGAGAGTACCTCGAGTTCCGGGCACCGCTCCCGGACTATTTTGATTCGATTCTGAAAAAACTTCGTTCAGGGTGATCGTTGACAAATTTTTAAAGTTCCCCCTCTTGTAAAAATTGTACAAACAAAGTACAATATTCAGAAAGATGACTACGCTCTTTGTATGAGGGAACTGAAATGTCTGAAAAGAAAATAATTATTACGATCGGCAGGCAGACCGGATCCGGTGGGAGAGAGATCGGGTACGCCGTTGCGCAAAGACTTGGCATAAGGTATTTCGACAGTGCATTACTTGAGCGTGCGGCCAGGGAGAGCGGATTGGCTGAATCTCTCTTTGAGACGCATGATGAAAAACCGACCAACAGTTTTCTGTATTCACTGGTCATGGACGGGTTCGGCTTCGGCGGCAAGTCTTTACCCGGGGAGGTGCCTCTTGATCAGACAGTATTTCTTGCTCAGTTCAATACGATCAAGAAGATTGCAGAAGAAGGATCCTGTGTCATAGTGGGACGCTGTGCAGATTTTGCGCTGGAAGATGATCCGGATCTGTTTTCTGTTTTTCTTCATGCGGATCTGGATTTCAGGGCGGCCCGTATCGCCTCTGAAAAAGGGATTACCGATGCGAAGGCCCGGGAATTTATCCTGAAGACTGATAAGAAGAGAGGCAGTTATTACAATTATTATACGAACAACAGCTGGGGAGCTGCCATTACCTATGATCTGTGCCTGAATAGTTCAAAATTCGGTATTGATGAGTGTGTAGATATCATATGTAATGCTGTTATGGGAAAAGCAGTTTGATAGACGAAAGCAGCAGAACGGAAGAATTGTAAGGAAAATGAATATTAAAATGTTTAAAAGAGACCCCGAAGCCTGGCTTCGGGGTCATTTTGGGAGGAGATAATAA
>CAMNDN010000026.1:0-27391 GCA_946535445.1 uncultured Lachnospiraceae bacterium | reverse complement strand
CGCCTCCGGGGACTCGAACCCCGGACACCCTGATTAAGAGTCAGGTGCTCTACCAGCTGAGCTAGAAGCGCGTATCCTGCCGCCCTATCTTTGCGGCAAGGATTATTATATATACGTTTGTTAGAAAAAGCAAGCACTTTTTTTATTTTTTCTACTTCTTTTTTCTATTCTTTTTTCAGTCTCTCCCCCATTAAGCGGAAAAGTTCCTTCGCGGTCATGAAAAACGGCAACAGACCAGCCTTATCTCCCGGCCTTTCTCTCATAAAGATCCAGCGCCCCGACCCTCACATACTCTTTCCTGAGGATCTCTTCCGTCTCCTCTGCGAACCCGCTGACTCCCCATACTTCGACATTCATCTTGTAGACAGCCACTTTCGGTTTTTCCTCACGAAGCGCCCTCACAGTCTCCTCCCCGTACCACTCATAATACCAGGGAAGCGTCCAGCAGAGTCTTGTGACCGGATAGCGTTCCTTATAAAAGAGATAGTCCGTCGTGAGGACCCCCGCATCCAGAAAAATCTTTTCCCCGTTTTCCGTGTCGTTGACCGCGCTCATCTCCGTCGGCGGGACGGGATCGATCCTGTAGCGGATGACATTCAGGGCAAGCTCAGCATAGGAAAGCCCGAAGACCAGAAGAAGCACGAGAGTATACACGGCCGGCAGTATTAAGGAAAATGTCCTCTTATATTTACCCGGTCCGCCTTCATCCGCCGCCTCATCCGTTGCCGCGGGTCCGGGGACAGTCTGATTGGAAAAGATATCGGCAGCTGTCTTTCTCCGGAAGATCTGCGCGGACATACCCGGCAGCTCCGCAAGAAGGAACATCAGGACAACACTCCACAGCATGATCGAGTGGAACCGGACTGCCTGCCGTGTCGCCTGCGTCTCGATAAAAAAGAAAATCCCCAACGTCCATATCAGTCCGTGACGGAAAATCGCGACGATGAGCAGGAGGCCTGTCCCTATGATCATTGCGGACTCAACAGCCCGGGCGTAAAGCACCTCACCTGCCGCAAAGCCCGTCCAGGTCTCCCTGACAAGCTTTACAATGTTGATGATCCCGCTGTAAAAAGGCTCCAGAAAATTTCTGCCGGGCATCCCGTATTTCGGATAGACCTCCAGGTTAAAACGAAAGGCCATATCAAAAGCATCTTTCAGCGCTCCGTTCACACCGAGATAAGCGATTGCTGCCACCCATGGCAGGAGCACGCAGAAAAAGAGCATACTATATCTACCGATAAAAAATGAAATCTTCTCGGGATGCTTCCGGAAAAAAACGATCTCCTCCAAAATGACTGCCGCCATACACGCAAAAATCGAATAGACGGCAAGAAATGCCGATCCGACAGCGGCAAATATACACAGACTGATGACCGCAGCCCTGCCCGCTCCGATCCTGTGATCTTCATAGTACGCCAGCATTTCGAGGAACAGGACCGTCATGGCGACAGCCTGCACATTGTCACTCAGGATCTGTCCCGCATTTACCCCTATGAACAGATAAGAAACAGGCCCGAAGAAAACGGAAAAGAGGACAATAGCCCGAACGAATTTCCTGTTCCGGTGACGGAAGAAAGCGGCACCCCATATGAAGCTTATAAGAATATGGAACAGAAGGCGGAACTGGCCGAAAGATTTCGCGCCGAGTTTTGTGAAAAGAGCGCAGAGCCAGTAGACAAATGGTGTATGCTGGGAAACATAGTCCCTGTAGAGGACAAAACCGCCTCCGGTCTGCAGCATACCGCCGATTATGTTGTCATTCTCATCCATGATCGTTGGATTGAACTCTGAGGCAAGGAAACTCAGCACACCAAAAGAAAGGGCAGCCACCACCATGGCCATAGCCAGGGCATCCTCCTGCACATATCTCTTTTTTAATATAAGGTACGCTCCTCTGAGCAGGAAGATCACAAAATAGACGATACCGAATACGCACAGTCCTGCCCAGAAACGCTCCGAAGAGCCCCCATACCACGAATAGTTATTGATATTCGAAAGGTCAAAAGGATTCCCCGCAGCATCCAGAAAAAGCACGCTGCATTTCTCCGGCTCGGCAGGTCTCTTAAGAAAAGGTATATGGAAAAGAACAGCGGAAAAAGCAGGGGCATCTCCTTTCGATGCGCCTGCACCGTTCCCAGTCTCCGGTCCGCTTTCGGCAGTACCTGATGCATCCGCAATAATATCCGCACCGAGACCGCACAGAACTTTTCCGGACCCGTCAATAAGGTGGGCAGCCACAGGAATCGGACGTCCCGGCTCGATCTGTACGGTTATATTATCCAGGATCTCATAGAAGGGCTTCCCGTTCTCATCGGCTGCAGACAGAGCCTCCGCTTTCTGCCCCTGCCAGTCGACGGTCACCGGGTGAATATCAAAACTCATCCGGTATTCAAGATACGTCAGTTTACGTGGAGAAAAGAGAAGGCATACAGCTGCCAGGGCACACAGAATGAGCCCGGTCAGCATGTATGCCGAATTCATCAGTTTTTTCATATCATGTCAGCTTTCTTCCCGTTTCATTTCAAGTCGAAATTTATTGAAATCTCCGAGTGCTTTCCATCCTGTCTTCACAATTTTCTTAATATTGACCGAGTTCTTTCCTCCCTGCCTCGGGCGGAACGTGATCGGCACGAACCTCATTTTTTCATGATAATAAGCAAAGAAAGTGGTGAGCATGACATTCGGCAGATTGTAGTCGTCCTCAAATCTTCCTATATACTTCTCGAGAAGCTCCCGCTTCATGAGCCGGAAAGGTGCATTGGCATCCGGAAGTGCTACACGGAAGAACAGACGGAGAAGGAAACAGAGGAATTTTTCCACGAAAGCACGCATTTTCCCGTCCCCGCGTACAAGCCTCTTTCCGATGACCGCGTCATATTTTTTCCTTCTCTTCCAGAATCCTTCGAACTCAGTGGGCAGAGTCTGCCGGTCTGAATCCGTCTGAAAAATATAATCCGCTCCTTCTGCGATCGCGTACCGATACCCGTAGATCAGAGTCGGGCCATGACCGCCGTTCGGCTTCGTGAGGGCCGTGAGATAGGGCCTCGTTGCCGCAAGATCCTGAAGTTTCTCATATGTATCGTCTTTACTGCCGTCATTGACAACGACAAGCCGGGATCTGCCGTCACCGCAGTGCGCCTCTATTACCGGATACCAGTCATTAACGAGCGCCTCAATATTTTCCGATTCATTATAAGCCGGTACTACGATGTATAAGCTGTCCATGTTGTCCGTCTCCTTTATTATGCAAGAACTCCCTCAATGATCTTTTTAAAGGAACCCGGATCCATTCCGCCGACAACGTTCTTGACTACCTCTCCGTTCCTGAAGAACAGGAAGTTGGGGATGGACATGACACGGTATTCCATGACGGCTCCGCCGTCCTCATCAACATTGAGCTTGCAGACTTTAAGCTTTCCTTCGAACACTTCTGCCATCTTGTCAACGACCGGACTCATCATCTTGCAGGGACCGCACCAGTCTGCATAGCAGTCAAGAAGTACCGGGAGTTCGGACTGAAGGATTTCCTGTTCAAATGTCTCTTCTGTAACTTTTACTACCATAATTACCTCCTGTTCAAAACATTCGTTCGTTTCTATGATTTGATTTTAACATTCAACCGTTCTTATGACAATATCCCGTTGTCACAATTATGCTTTCCGCATTTACTGATTCATACTTTCTGTCATAATAAGATGCGCTGCATTTATTGATTCATACTTTCTGTCATAATAAGATGTTCTGCATTTACAGATTCCTGTGATACACAGCTGTCAGCTTGTTGATCTTATTCCCAAGGGCCGAGAATTTCTTCTCATATTCGGTCATGACATTATCTTTTCCCATCACGTCATCATGGTGCAGGTCATACGTGATCTCTTTCAGCTCCCAGTGCGCCGCCCCGGAAAATTCTTCCACGGAAAAATCAAAGAGCGGCCGGTTGTCCGTCTTGAACTCCAGGACCCCCCCGTCTTTCAGGAACTTTTCATACAGCGCAAGGAACTGCCTGGAAGTCAGGCGGCGTTTTGCATGTCTCGCCTTTGGCCACGGATCCGAAAAATTCAGATAGATCCCGTCAACTTCATCGGGGGCAAATACATCCGGCAGCGCCCGCGCATCCATTATCAGGAAGTGAAGGTTATCGGGTGCGGCAAATATTTCACCGGCCTCCTCCGTCTCCGGCATACCAGTATCTGCTTCTTCCCTCATTCGTTCTTCCGCCTCGATCGCAAGCGATGCAGGATTTCTGTCGGGCTTCCCGGCCATCTTTTCGCATGCTTTGTACAGCACGCTTTCATAGCGTTCCACACCGATGAACTCCCGGTCGGGATGTCTTTTTGCGGTCTCCATGATGAACCGCCCTTTCCCCATACCGATCTCCACATAAAGCGGTTTTTCGGAATATGTTTTCCACTGTCCGCGCCTTGGATAGGGATCGGCGATTACGTAGGGGCTGTTTTCTACAATTGTCTTTGCTTCCGGTACATTTCTGAGTCTCATTTGGTCATTGTACACCAAATATATCAAAATGGAAAGTCATTACTCACACCGGAAACTATCCGTCATCCGATACATTTTTTGCATTTTTAGTTATTTTTCAGTTAATTCATCTTCATTTTTTGTACATAATAACGACTTTTCCGGTATTCTTTAGTGATTTAGCACATTGCATTTGCAAGGTACTCTTTATAAAATAGAAAATGAGAAAAAAGGAGGTGCCGTTTTGACAACTAAGGATATACTGACAAAATTTTATGAATTATTCGGCACGGAAGGTGAAATTCATACTTTCTTTTCACCGGGGCGTATAAATCTGATGGGCGATCATACAGACTATAACAGGGGATATAATTTCTCCTGCGCAGTATCATTCGGAACATACGGTGCCATCCGCAGACGCAGTGACAGAAAACTCCGTTTCTATTCCATCAATTACGAAGGAGCCGGTATCCGTACCGATTCGCTGGATCATTTCCAGCCGCTCGTCGACAGAGGATGGGCGAACTACATGAAGGGAGTCATGTGGGCATTTGAAGAACACGGCTTCCGAATGGATACAGGCTGCGATATCGTGATCGGCGGAGACATTCCTCCGCTGTCCGGTCTCTCCTCCTCCGGATCTCTTGAAGTCCTGACGGGTTTTATGCTCCGTGAGGTGTATGGCTTTTATAAACTGACGAATATCGACATCGCCCTTTATGCCAATTATACCGAGCGCCATTACACGGGGACGAAGAGCTGTATCACGGATCAGTTCGCGTGCGCCATGGGGCGTGCGGAGAACGCGATTCTTCTGGATACCAAAAAGCTCTCCTGCCAGTATGCGCCTCTGAAGCTGGGCAATTATAAAATTGTCATTACGAACAGCATGGTCATGCATACACTGGTCACGCCGACGATCGAAGCGCGCTACAAAGAGTGTGAGGCTGCCCTGAAAAAAATAAAGTCCGTCATGAATGTTGACAATCTCTGTGATCTGTCCGTTGACCAGTTCAACAGTGTCAAGGACATCATCATGGATGAGACCCTTACAAAGCGCGCACGCCATGCCGTTTATGAAAGTCAGCGCACGATCCAGGCCGTATCAGCCCTCCGGGCAGGCAATCTGGTCCGCTTCGGCGCGCTCATGACTGCCTCCCACGCATCTCTGCGCGACGACTATGAAATCTCCTGTGATGAGATCGATTTTCTGGTCGATCTTGCCCTCACGATTCCGGGTGTACTGGGTTCCCGCATAACGGGAGCAGGATTCGGCGGCTGCACGGTCAGCATCGTGGCCGAGGAAGCGATTCCCGATTTCAAAAAGATCATTCGCCGGAAATACAGAGACCGCACACACAACAAGGCGGAATTTTATATCGTGGAAGTCGGAGACGGAGCCCGGAAGACGGGCTGACACAGCCGGAAAAATATCTTAAGGACCAATGCGGATCTGCGCGTTGGTCTTTTTTATGATAATCATTTTTGTGATCCTGTTTTTATGAGAAGAACGGTCAGAAGATAAGCATTTTTGCAAAACTCTGAGAACATTTTGCATGTTCTTACAGAAAAGATTAGACTATAATATCAGTGTAAAGAAAACCGGTCTGCGCTCCGTAAACGGACGCTGCTCTCACTTTTTTGACAAGAGTCATCAACTTTAAAATGAGGTAGAAAAATGTTAAGCAAGTCCATCAAAAAACTAATCACCTATGGTCTTGAAACCGGACTGCTTCCGGAATGTGAAGTGAGCTACGCTACGAATCTGATTCTCGATCTTTTCCGCGAAGAGTACTACGAGGAGCCGAAGGAAACATTTGAAAATGTTGACCTCGAAAGTACACTGGTTGAACTTCTCGACGAAGCAGTCGCGCGCGGGCTCATCGAAGACAGTATCGGCTATAGAGATCTCTTTGATACGCGCATCATGAACTGCCTTGTCCCGAGACCGGCACAGGTACAGAAGATGTTCTGGGATCTCTATGCCGAATCTCCGGAGACGGCGACAGACTGGTTCTACAAGTTCAGTCAGGACACAGATTATATCCGCCGCTATCGTGCCGTCAAAGATCTCCGGTGGAAGACACCGTCCGATTACGGTGATATAGATATTACCATAAACCTTGCTAAACCGGAGAAGGATCCGAAGGCTATCGCTGCAGCCGGAAAAGCCAAGGCAACGAAATACCCGGCATGCCTCCTGTGCCGTGAGAACGAGGGCTATGCAGGATCTCTCACACATCCGGCACGTGAGAACCACAGGATCATTCCGATCGAGATCAACGGATCGAAGTGGGGACTTCAGTACAGCCCTTACGGTTATTACAACGAGCACTGTATCGCCTTCAATTTCGAGCACACGCCGATGGCCATCAATCACGCGGCTTTCTGCAAGCTGTTCGATTTCGTGAGACAGTTCCCCCACTATTTCCTCGGCTCCAACGCAGACCTTCCGATCGTAGGCGGATCCATTCTTGCCCATGATCACTTCCAGGGAGGACACTATACATTCGCGATGGCGAAAGCCAGAATCGAAATTCCGTTCACTGTTCCGGGCTTTGAGGATATCGAGAGCGGTATCGTAAAATGGCCGCTTTCCGTCTTCCGCATCCGGGGCAACGATCCCGCCCGGCTCGTTGAGCTGGCGGATCATGTACTCGAGAAGTGGAGGGGTTACACCGACGAGGATGCATTTGTCTTCGCGGAGACCGAGGGGACTCCCCACAACACGATCACGCCCATCGCGCGTATCGCAGACGGCATGTACGAGCTCGATCTCACGCTCCGCAACAACATCACAACGGAAGACAGACCGCTCGGCGTCTACCATCCGCGCCCGGAGTATCATCATATTAAAAAAGAAAACATCGGTCTCATCGAGGTCATGGGCCTGGCCGTCCTCCCGTCCCGCCTGAAAGCGGAGATGAATGCTCTTGGCGGACTTCTGGCCGACGAGAGGGCTGCCGGTGTTCCCGATGAAGAGATCATTTCACACGTCCTTGCCGACGAGGTCCTCGCAAAGCACGCAGACTGGGTACGCAGTGATATTCTCGGCCGTTACGAAGAGATCACGGAGGAAAATATCACATCCATCCTTGAGACGGAAATCGGACGCGTATTTACCGGCGTTCTGGAAGATGCGGGCGTATTCAAATGGACCGGCGAGGGTCATAAAGCCTTCCTCAAGTTCCTTGGGACACTCTGATATCACCGGGGACCGGTTCCCCGGCAGAAGATGATCAGTCACATAGATTTTCAGACGGATTCAGCTATTTTTTAAAAAGGAGAAACATATCATGACTATTCTTGTAACAGGCGGAACCGGTTTTATCGGAAGCCACACATGTGTAGAACTCATAAATGCAGGTTATGACGTCGTCATCGCCGACAATCTCTACAATTCCAAGGCCCTTGTCGTTGACCGCATAGAAACGATCAGCGGGACCCGCCCGAAGTTCTATGAAGTCGACGTGTGCGACCGCGAAGGAATGAACGCGCTCTTTGATGCTGAAAAGATCGACGCCGTCATCCACTTCGCCGGTTACAAAGCGGTCGGTGAATCCACCAGAAAGCCGCTTGAATACTATCATAACAACATCGGATCCACGCTCGTCCTCTGCGATGTCATGAGGAATCACGGATGCAAAAAAATCGTATTCTCCTCCTCCGCAACGGTCTATGGCGATCCGGCCTTCATTCCCATCACGGAAGAATGCCCGATGGGCGTAACGACCAATCCGTACGGAGAGACCAAGGCTATGCAGGAGCGCATCCTGACAGACCTCTGGAGAAGTGATAACGAATGGCAGGTCATGCTGCTTCGCTATTTCAACCCGATCGGTGCTCACGTGAGCGGACTGATCGGCGAGGACCCGAAGGGCATCCCGAACAATCTTCTCCCCTATGTCGCGCAGGTCGCGTCCGGAAAACGTGAGATGGTCCACGTCTTCGGAAATGACTATGACACACCGGACGGAACGGGCGTCCGTGACTATATCCATGTCGTCGACCTCGCAAAGGGCCATGTCAGCGCTATCAAAGGTATGGAGACTCTCCCGGGTGTCCAGATCTTCAATCTCGGAACAGGGAACGGCTACAGCGTTCTCGACATCATTAAAGCATTCTCCAAAGCCTGCGGCCATGACATCCCGTATGTCATTGATCCGCGCAGACCGGGCGACGTCGCGACCTGCTACTCCGATCCGACGAAAGCCAGGGAGGTGCTCGGCTGGGTGGCTGAGAACTCCATTGAAGATATGTGCCGTGACGCGTGGAGATGGCAGAGCCGGAATCCGGACGGCTACGTAGAATAAAAGATCTGTTTCAGGCCGCTGCCGAAAAATTATCAGGGACAGCTCTTTACGAAGACTTCGTTCACTCGTAAAGGCTGTCCCTGTCATATTGTTCAGGTATTGAAACAGGTGTGTGGAACAGGTAGAATATTGTACAAAACCTGCATTTGTGTTACTTTGATATTTGAATAATAAATCCATATGGAACCATTTGCACTTATTTCAGAAGGAGGATATATATGTACGATCTTATCATCATCGGTTCCGGTCCCGCCGGTCTCACCGCAGCCATCTATGCGACCCGTGCCAAACTTGATTTCATTATCATTGAACAGAACTTCATGAGCGGCGGACAGGTCGTCAACACGTACGAAGTCGACAACTACCCTGCGACCCCGGGAATCAACGGGATGGACCTCTCCATGAAGATGCGTGACCACGCAGAAGGTCTCGGCGCCGGATTCGTCACGGAGACCGTCACCTCCGTTGAGCTTACCGGCGACGTCAAGAAGGTCATTACCTCTGACAACGAATACGAAGCCAGGACCGTCATCCTTGCGACCGGCGCGGAGCACAGAAAGCTCGGAATCCCGGGTGAGCTCGAGCTTGCCGGAATGGGCGTCTCCTATTGTGCGACCTGCGACGGTGCTTTCTTCCGGGGCAAGGACGTCGCGGTCGTCGGCGGCGGCGACGTCGCGGTCGAGGATGCAATTTTCCTTGCCCGTCTCTGCAATAAAGTCTACGTCATTCACAGACGCGATGAACTGCGTGCGGCAAAGGTGCTCCAGGACCGTCTGCTCTCCCTCCCGAATGTTGAAATGTGCTGGAGTTTCCATGCGAGATCGATCGAGGGCGACGACGGCATGGTCACAAGACTCAACATCCAGAGTGCGAAGGACGGCTCCGAGAAAACACTAAGCGTCTCCGGCGTCTTTATGGCGGTAGGCATCCAGCCGACCAACGAACTTTTCACGGAGCAGCTTGAGACGGATAAGGGCGGCTACATAGTGGCCGGCGAGGATGGCAGAACAAGTATCCCCGGCGTTTTCGCGGCCGGCGATATCCGCACAAAGCAGCTGCGCCAGATCATCACGGCTTGCTCTGACGGGGCAAATGCCGTCACGTCCGTTCAGGATTATCTGATCGCACATTAAAAATCTGCGGCCCATTAACAGCGGGGAATAAAGAGGGCTGCCGCACCGGTCCTGACGCCATACTGCAGCAGACGCCATTTGCAAATGTCTGCTGTAGAATGGTGACTTTGTCCGGTTCGGCAGCCCTTTCGCTTTCCATTACTTTACATAACTGGAAAGCAACCCCGATTTTCGCAAATCACACATTTCGTCATTTCGCCGAATTTCGGCGAAATCTTTTTGTAACACTTTCGTAACATCCACATTTTATCCACATTTTTTATACACATAAACACGACACATAAATACGGCATTTTCCCACTTATGCACTGATTTATCCACATTATCCACCGAAAATGGGGGTAAATATTACGTCAACCATCCAAAAACAAAAGAACAGCTGTTTTGTGGATTTTTTCAAAACGTGAATTTGTTACAAAATAAAATCCAATTTATGTCAACCTTTCATGCGCTTGATCACCTTCTGGCGGGTGAATTCCTCCCGCTCTTTTTCCTCCAGCGCATTTGAGATATTTTTGACCAGCTCCTCATAGTGGGGAATCGTAATGTTGCGCAGAGCGTTCGCGCGCTTCTGTGTCTTCTGAATGTTGGAAGCCAGCCTGTGGGCGGCAATCTCGACCTGTGAAAGCCTGAGCGTGAGTTCCTTCACCCGCAGGAAGGCAGCCCGCGCCTCATCAAGGGATTCCCTTGTGCGATAGAAGGCGTAGGAAGGCCTCTCGTCCGGCCTTTCGCCATGACGAACGACCGGGATCTCCGTCCCCATGACCGACCGCACGACGACCTCTATGCTCTCATCGACGGGCAGAGACTCCGCGATGATGCTGACCGTCTCGATCCCCATCTGTACATTTGCCCGCTGCAGGGCCGCATAGGCCGTCCGGAAAGTCTGATCGATACTGTTCTGGATCTCCTTCGCCTGCTCAATATACTGCGAAAGCTCCCTGATCAGGATATTCCGCTTCTTATCCATCAGTTCATAGCCCTGACGGGAGAGCGCAAGGGAGTTCCTGGCCCGCATTAAATTACCTTTGGTAGGGACCTCATTCGGATCCAAGGCCACATCACCTCCTTTTTATGCAAATGCCGCAAAGCCTTTACCCTTCCGCCGGCCTGTAATACTTATCGAGGATTCGGGAATCCACCCGGTCGAGCTCCGACTTCGGCAGAATTCCGAGCAGCTCCCAGCCGATATCCAGCGTCTCCTGCACGGGCCGGTTCTCCTCATATCCCTGTCCGACGAACCGCGCTTCAAATGCCTCGCCGAACTTCAGATACATCTTATCGACGCCGGACAGCTCGTCCTCGCCGATGACCGATGCCAGAGACCTTGCGTCCGCAACTCTGGCATAGGATGAAAACAGCTGATTGGCGACGGCCTGGTGATCCTCTCTGGTGTAACCCTCGCCGATGCCGTCCTTCATCAGTCGTGACAGAGACGGCAGCACCGCGATCGGCGGGTAGATTCCCTGACCGTGCAGATTCCTGTCGAGAACGATCTGACCTTCCGTGATATATCCGGAAAGGTCGGGAATCGGGTGCGTGATATCGTCATTCGGCATTGTCAGGATCGGAATCTGCGTGACGGACCCCTTCTGGCCGGCAACGATGCCCGCGCGCTCGTAGAGCGATGCCAGATCCGAATACATGTATCCCGGATAACCCTTTCTGGACGGGATCTCTCCCTTGGAGGAAGAGACCTCCCGCATGGCCTCACAGTAGGACGTGATGTCTGTCATTATGACCAGAACATGCATGCCTTTTTCAAATGCCAGATATTCCGCTGCCGTCAGGGCTACCCTGGGGGTTATAAGCCTCTCGACAACGGGATCATTGGCCAGATTGAGGAACATGGCAACATGATCGGACACACCGCTCTCTTCAAACGTCCTCCTGAAGAACTCCGCGACGTCATACTTAACGCCCATCGCCGCAAATATAACGCAGAACTTTTCGTCCGTCCCCGTTCCGAGGGAGGACTGTGTGACAAGCTGCGCGGCCAGCTCATCGTGAGGCAGGCCGTTTCCCGAAAAAATCGGAAGCTTCTGGCCGCGGATCAAAGTCGCAAGGCCGTCAATGGCTGAAATGCCTGTGTTGATGTAATTTCTGGGATACTCGCGGCAGCACGGATTGAGGGGCATACCGTTTACGTCGGCTTTCGTATCTGACAGGATCGGACCCAGGCCGTCGATCGGCCTGCCGATTCCGTCGAATGTCCTTCCCAGGATCGCCTCCGAGAGAGCCAGCTCCATCGGATGACCTGTCAGCCTTGTGTGCGTATTATCGAGGGACATGCCGTCAGTTCCCTCAAAGACCTGTATGACAGCCTTGTCCTCATAATCCTCTATGATCCTTCCGAGTCTGCGCTCTCCGCCCTCGATTTTGAATTCAACGATCTCATCGTAGGCGGCACCTCTGACACCTTCCAGAACGACCAGAGGACCGTTGATCTCACTGAGACCAAGATATTCTATAGACATATTAATTACTCCATCCTGTATTTCACGACCCTGACAACGGGTCCTTTATGTCATTCCTGCCTTCAGCCGTTTTTGGCCAGTACATTCTCATAGTAGCGGTCTATCATCTCATGATATTCATCGAACATCTCCAGAGCGTCATTCGGAATGTCATACTTGATCGCGATGACCTTTTCAAAAATCGGATCCTGCTTCAGGATCGACATCGGATGTCCCTGCGCAATCAGCTCTCTCGAGCGCTTATAGAGATATAGGATCGTCTCCATCATCAGGAACTGCTTCCTGGGCGGAACATTCTGATCATCCTTATGGAAAGCATTCTGCTGCAGAAAGCCCAGACGGATCACACGGGTGATCTCGAGCGTCAGCTTCTGATCGTCGGGCAGAACGTCAGATCCGATCAGCTTGACGGTCTCCATCAGCTTATCCTCCGCATTCAGGAGCGCGATGATCTTCGTCCGGTCCTGAGCGAACTGTTTGTCAACATTCTTCGCGTACCAGGCGGACAGATCCCTCTCATATTCGCTGTAGCTCTCCATCCAGTTGATGGCAGGATAATGGCGGGCGTAAGCCAGGGCCTTATCGAGCCCCCAGAAGCAGCGTACGAATCTCTTCGTGTTCATCGTTACCGGCTCCGAGAAGTCGCCTCCCTGCGGGGAGACCGCGCCGATGACAGAAACCGAACCGATGTCTCCGCCAAGCGTCCGCATCTGTCCCGCTCTCTCGTAGAAAGCGGCAAGCCTTGATGCCAGATAGGCCGGGAAGCCTTCCTCTGCGGGCATCTCCTCCATACGTCCGGAAAGCTCGCGGAGAGCCTCTGCCCAGCGGGATGTCGAGTCGGCCATGATCGCGACATCATAGCCCATATCCCGGTAATACTCGGCCAGCGTAATACCTGTGTAAATGGATGCTTCACGGGCAGCGACCGGCATATTGGATGTGTTGGCGATGAGCGTCGTACGGGCCATCAGCTTGTTGCCCGTCTTCGGGTCTTCCAGTTTGGAAAAGTCCTCGAGGACTTCCGTCATCTCATTGCCCCGCTCGCCGCAGCCGATATAAATAATGACATTGGCATCGGAAAACTTCGCGATGGCGTGCTGTGTCATGGTCTTACCGGTCCCGAAACCTCCCGGGATGGCTGCTGTGCCGCCGCGGGCGATCGGGAAGATCGTATCCAGGACACGCTGTCCGGTGATGAGCGGCATGGAGGCCGGCATGCGCTTCGCAGTGGGCCGCGGAACGCGGATCGGCCACTTCTGTGCGAGCGTAAGTTCCCTCTCACTTCCGTCCGGAAGAGTCACCGTCACGATCGGATCTGTAATCGTATAATTTCCGTCCGGAGCGACCGACTTTACGACAGCCTTCCCGATCAGCGGCGTCATCATGGATCTGTGTGTAATGGAGGCGGTCTCCGGACATTCCGCTATGACACATCCTCCGGTAATCTCGTCACCGGGCTTTACTTTCACAGTGACCTTCCATTTTCTCGATTCATCCAGAGAGCTCACCTGCACACCGCGGGCAATATATTTTCCCGACTCCCTGGCAATCTCGGAAAGCGGTCTCTCGATGCCGTCGAAGATGTTATTGAGAATGCCGGGGCCCAGCGTGATGGACATCGCGTCACCTGTGCCGCGGACGATCTCGCCCGGCTTCATGCCGCCGGTCTCCTCATAGACCTGAATCGTCGTCATATCACCGGACAGGGAAATGACTTCACCGACCAGATTCTCCTCACCGACATACACCATCTCGGCCATCTTGAAGCCGGGAGCGTTCTTCAGATAAATGACGGGGCCGTTAATACCGTAAATAACACCTGTCTTCTCAGCCATTCAGATTCCCTCCGTCAAATTTGAAATTCTCCCTCTCCTCCGCGATGAGCGTGTCGAAGGAGTTGTCGATCAGGATCTTCCTGCCGGGGAGCAACGCGCGGATACCTCCTCCGAAAGACTCTTCGGAGACGTCCGGTCTGATTCCGCTGACCGCCTCGATCTCATCCATATACGTGGCGTCGGCGGGATCGACGAAAATCCTGATCTCCTCTTCCCCGGCAAAACGCTTTGCAGCCTTTACTTTTCTGAAGAGCCAGGTATGGTACTCCGGCGTTTTGCGGAAGGACTCGATCTTGCCGGCTGCATTTGCAAAAATCTCTTCCTTCACCTCTTCCTGCCTTCCGGCGATCTTCCGTCGGATCCCGTTCTGCCTGTCCCTCAGTTCCCGCCTGTGCTCTCTGCGCAGAGAGGCGGTCTCCGCTTTCACGCGCTCCGCGGCGGCAGCTTTTTTCTCGCTGACGTGCGCTTCGTATTCAGCTTTCAGGTTCATGCGGTAATCCTCGAGGATCCGTTCCCTTTCCTGCTTTGCGCTCTCAAGAGAGACATCATAAAATTTGCTTAATTTTTCTTCCTGTGTCATAGTTTTAATCCTATCGCCTCATTGACGTATGCGGTTATGAAATCCGGTCTGCGGCCGGAGCCGTGGCGATCCGGAATATCGATAATGAGCGGCATGCCGGTCCTAAGCTTTACGGAATTGACATAATCGGGAAAATCTCTTCCGAACTTCTCGGTCAGCAGGATGATCCCGATGTCCGGATCCGCAAATGCAGTCTCCAGCGCTTCCTTGAGCTCATTCTTTTCATGTACGACGACACCGGGGACGCCCGCCAGGCGCATGCCGGTCAGGGTGTCGATGTTATCGCTGATTAGATACATTTTCATAATATCTGTCTCTTTTCTTATCTGTATCCGTCGGGCAGGCCGGGAACGCCGAAGCGCTCTTTCCGCGCCGTGCAAAGTGCGCGGCACCTTCCCGATCGTACGTGCCCGCCATAAGGATCAGCCGAGCTGACCGATGATCATGAAGGAAATAATAAGTCCGTAGAGGCACACACCTTCCGCCAGACCAACGAAAATCAGAGATTTACCGAGGATCGACTGATCCTCACTGATCGCGCCGAGAGCTGCGGAGGCAGCAGAGGCTACCGCGATACCGCCGCCGAGGCAGGAGATCCCCGTGGAGAGTGCCGCCGCGATATAGCCGAGACCCTCCTTGAGCCCGGATCCCGCCTGAGCACCTTCAGCCGCGAACACAGATGCGGATCCCGTCAGAAGGACGACGGAAGAGATGAGAAGAATACCGAAAAAGAGAAAACAGTTCACTGCCAGCGCACCGCGGAAACGGCCGCGGCTCCTCTCGCCGAGAAGGAAATAGAGTCCCGGAAGGATGATGCTGAGGATGAGTGCGACGACTACTAAAATTTCTGTTGCCAGTGTCATGATGATGACCTCCTTGTTTTTATCTGTTTTTTCCGCTTTCTTATTTATTGGCCGGACTTCCGAATGATGAAACGAACGGCTTTCCGTCTCCCCTGTAATATCTGGAGAACAGCTCGTAGAACTCCAGACGGAGCACCTGAATACCGACGATCAGTCCCTCGATTCCCATGACGAAGATATTGCCGAGAACAATAACGATCCAGTTGGGAGACCCCCCGTTCTCCGCCCCCGCAAGCATCAGCACGACGCTCATCATAGCCGCGTGGCTGACGGCGAACGCGCCCACACGCACAAAGGACAGGGTGTTGGAGAAGTAGGAAAGCATGACCTCGAAGAGCTCAAAAAATCCCTGAACGATGAACATGGCGATTCCGCCTTCGGCCGCCTCCTCCTTCTGTCCGTCCCCGCTGCCTTTTCCTTTCTTCTTCCCTGTGTCCACGAGCTTCGCGAGAGGCTCCTTAAGGAACATGACAAGGACAGAGAGGATGATGATCACCTCGAACACTCTGGCTGCCGGGACCGCATGGCCCGAGAACACCATAATGATCTCAAAGACGACCGTCGCATAGAAGATCAGGCCGGCAACGGAATTGGTACTGAAGAAGGCTTCTTCAGTGTTCCGTTCCTTCAGGTAATTCCGGATGTGAAGAATCATCGTGAGGATCGTCAGGAACATACCGAACACGATCGCACAGACGAGGATCGTATTGATATTTCCGACACCCGGAAGGGTGATCATGTCATGCCTCGGATCCAGCCAGAGAGGCTTTATGATATCCTCGAACCCGAAGACGCTGCCGAACATGAATCCGAAAATCGTGGAGAACACACCTGCCAGAGAGATGATCCCTGCCAGATCGGAATGTTTGAACCGATAGAGCAGAAATCCCCCGATCATGAGGCACAGACCCTGTCCGACGTCGCCGTACATGATTCCGAAAATAAAAGAGTACGTCAAAGCGACCAGGATGGTCGGATCCATCTCCCTGTAGTTGGGCAGACCGTACATTTTGACATACATCTCATATGGCCGGACCAGCTTCGGATTTCTGAGCTTTGTCGGAGGTTTTGTGCGGACCTGCCGGTCATTGTCCTGGACCATGAGCACAACTTTCTCATCATTCTTCGTCTCAAGACGAAGCTTTTCAAATTCTTCCTCAGCCATCCATCCGCACACAATGTAGAACTGGTCATGGGCATTTTCCGTGACGGCTGCCATTTTCCGTACGTCAAAATTGCGCGAAAGAGATTCCAGTTTCTTCTGGGCTCCGAACAGAGTCGGTGCCCTCTGGATCAGGATCTTCTTCATCGCGGCGTCTATCTCCGCGATTTCCTCGTCGATATCCGCCTTCTTTTCAGACAGCTTTCTGAAAGCTTCCATCGGATCATCCCGATACTCGTCCGGGATGAACAGTCTCTCAAAATGCATGGAGGAAAAGACAGCCTCTATCCGATGCATTTCCAGATGCGGAGCAAAGTATACGCAGTAGACATATTCGTCGTCCTCACCGCATTCCTGCAGGATCGTATCGAAACTGTCATACATATACTCCTTGAACCTGTGCAGGTACATTTTAGGGATCCTGCCGAATCGGAATCTGATAAAACGGAAAGCCAGAATATCGTCAATATCATCTATGATCTCCGCATACGGACGTATATTGGCAAGCAGCTGATTATATCTGACCTGCTCTTTTTCCAGGTCCGCTTTCTGCTCATCCAGAACGGTCAGCTGCTCGTCCAGGCTCCTGATAAGCTCCACCGCCTCCTCGAGGGGAAGCGCGTCCGCAGGGACCGCCGTGACCTGATCGACCATCCCACAGTAGGAATTGACCTTCGCAAGCAATTCCCGGTAAGGATTGGTCTGTACGTAAGGTCTCAGGTCCCCGACATCCGAAAGCTCGCTCATAGCGTTCTCCAGATGAATTTCATACTTTGACAGGTACTTGTCGACCATCCGGTCGATGTCGTCCTTCGGACCCGTGAGGCTTACGAATTTCATCTTTACAATCATAATTTTCCTCCGGTAATTATAAGTTTACTCAGACTTCCCGCATGTCATCCCCGGACAGTCTGTTCATGCCAGGAAGTTAAAAATGTTTTACAGCACCATCGCCGAGATGTTCCGCATCGCTTCCTCCGGCGGAAGTCCATACCGCACACACTCGACCGCAGCCGTCAGCGCGGCGTCCTGGACCTCCTTTATGTAAAGGTAGTGATACATGACCGCAATAGAATTCGGATACTTTTTCGCATCTTTACAGAGCACGCGGCGTCCCACATATTCGTAAAGATCACCGAGGCTCCTCGGATCGAAATCCGCGTACCGCCGCCCGTACCAGGTCCTCATGAGGACCGCGTGGAAAGCCTCCTCCGACTCCGCCTCCACCATGTCCCTTACGTCCCGGTTCTTCAGCTTATAAAGGATCGGTATGGTCAGCGCGTATGTGTCCGCCTCGGACAGGCGGAATATATGGCGTGCACGGTGAATGTACCATATATTAAGAAGATCGAATTTCGTTCCGAAGCCATCGCTGATCACTTCACAGTTTTCCTTCGAGAAAAGTTTTTTCCTGTTCTTCCACATCGTCCTGAAATGATACATATCGAGGGCCGTTTCATAGTCGAAAAGCTGCGCACCCGGGATCTCATGTACCTTCATAAGAACGGAATAATATTCTGTCCCTGACAGCGCCGCGATCGTTGCCTCTATGGTATCGGCCTCGTACAGTGCGTGCATGTCAATTGAGGTATATTTATCATAGAACCATCTGTACAGATAAACGTTCGGATCCGGTCTCTTTCCGACATAAGCAAAACTCAGGCATTTTTTTATGTACTTGATTTCATATCGTCTCGAATACTGTCTCAGGAACTTCTTCTGCTCCTCATTACAGAAATGATATATTTTGGCATAATCTCTGTAAACGGAATTGCCGAGCAGAAATTCCACTTGACCGCGGTGCATTGTCACATCTTTCATCCGCTCGAATTCCTCCTGATAGGACGGATATTTCCGCAGATAATCAATCACGGCCTGCACACCGGGAAGTGAGACTATTTCCCGATACCCGGACTCGGATATTAAATTTTTCTGCATGGCGCGGACCTTCGTGTTGACCCCGCTGTATGCCAGTAAGCTATTCATAGACGCTGTCCTTCTTCTTCCTGTCTGTTACGCATCATCATGCCTCAAGGATCCGGGCAACGATCTCGTCCGCCCGCACATCGACGTTCCCGGCGTATTTCTTTTCAATGAAAGCTAGCGCGTGGTCAAGATCCGCCTCGCTCTTTTCTGTTATTGCCGCTTTCTCACGTTCCAGATCCGACCGGACTTTCTCAATTTCCCTGTCACTTTCCAGGTCCGTTTCCCGGTCAAATTTTTCCGTCTGCTCCCGATACTCCTCTGCCAGCTTCTTTTTCTCCTCCTCTGCATCCGCGAGGATCGAGCGCGCTGCCCTGTCGATATCAGCAAGCTTTTTTATAACGGAGTTGTCCATCTGTTCTTTCCTCCTCCCTGTGTGTAACCTCCTCTGCATTTTACCGCTCTCGGGATTCTTTTCAAGCCAATTTACCAAAAAAGGAAGCCTTATTCCTTGAGCTTTGCACATTCCTGTGATATCTGAAACAAAAAGTGCCACGAACGTGACACTTTTTTAATCACCTTATTTTGTTGTGCTTTCATCCGCGGAAGACGTATCCGCCCGGCTTTCTGCAGCAGAAGTATCAGAAGAAGCAGCAGAGCTATCCTCACTCAGGGCAGACTCGTCCGCAGGGGATCCATCTGCGGCAGACTCGTCTGATACGGCCTCATCCGCGAGGGATTCATCTGCGGCAGACTCATCCTGTGACAGGATATAGGTGGCGGAATCAGTGATCAGAAGTGTAGCCATCGCCGGTTCATCGACCGTGATCGTTGCTTCCTTCTTCCACTTTTCAACGAGTTCATTGTAGGCGTCTGTCTTGCGGGATGTTACGATCTCCTCTTTCTTGGCATTGGTCTCATCCTCGGCAAAAGTCTTGTCAAGACGGACAATATAATAGTAGGAATCCGTATCAATGACCTTGTCATAGAGTTCGCCGTCCTTCAGGCCGGAAGCGGCCTCCACCATAGCCGCATCGAGTGTTGTCTCCGTCGGTTCGTTTGTCGTGAACTGACCGGATGCTGCCGTAAGTTCTTCGTCGACCTCGCCGGCGATCTTGCCCATGTCGGCATTTGCAATATCACTCTCCGCCTTGATCTTCTCAAGGATCTGCTCCGCTTTGGCCTTAATATCCGCATTGGCCTTGTCAAGAGCTTCCGCCTTCGCTTCCTCAGACACGGATTCGTCGGAAAGAGACTCGTCAGCAGGAGCCTCCGCGGAGTCTTCCGTTTCCTTGGCGATGGAGATATAGGTCACAGTCGTCTGCTGAGCCTCCTCGTCGGAGACTTCTGTATCCACATCCGCGGCCATCGGCTCTCTCATAAGGTCACGGATAGTCTGAAGCTCAAGCAGGTAGGATACATCCTCAACAGATGCACCGATCTCCGCACGGACTTCCTCGCTGTTCTCATCAATATAAGCCTGAGCGATCTTCGCGATCTGATCCTTCTGCTCATCTGTCAGAGCGACATCATAGTCTGCGGCATGCTGCTTCAGAAGTACGAGCTCTTCGATCTCGTCGAGAACGTCTTCCTTGAGCTGGTCACCGGACGTCTTCTCCGAGGACTCGTCGACGATCTGGTCAAAAATCTGTGTCGAGCCAAGATACATAGTGTAAAGCTGATACATATAAGCCTGGCGATATCTCGTCTGGAAACTTACAGCACCGAGACTCACTTTCTCATCATTGATCGTAACAGCGGTCTTCGTACCATCTATTTTGGCGTCTTTACTGCCGCACCCTGCGAGAAGGGATGCCCCCATCACCGCAGTAAGGCATGCTGCCGCGGCCTTCTTCCATAAATTTCTCATAACAATTCTCCGTTTCTTTTTCGGCTCAAAATCCATCAAATCCCTATTCTATACGCTTTTTACCGTCGAGGCAAGTTCTGAAGCAAATCTTTTCAGATTCTCTGTCATTTCTTCCGTACCGGCCGGTCCGTGATAGAGGAAATATGCCCCTTTCGGACTCTGATGAACGGTGAACATGCCCGCAAAAGACCCGATGATCCTGCCAAGCTGCGCGGTGTCGAATGTCGGGTCGGGCCGGACCGTAAGCCTGACTTCCCTGGATCTCTGCTTGATCTCCTCGATCGAGGCCGCGTGAGCGATCGCTTTCAGTTCCGCGATGCGCAGCAGATTGCGGACTGTTTTCGGCAGTTCTCCGAATCGATCCATGAGTTCATCGGAAATGTCTTCATAATCTTTCTCATTCTCAATAGCTGCGATCTTCTTGTAGAAATCCAGTTTCTGGAACTCGTCCGATATATAAGTATCCGGAATGTAAGCATCGACATTGATATCGACGACCGTCTCGTAGGACTCCTCCGGGATCTCCCCTTTTTCTGCCTTGACAGCCAGCGCGAGCATCTTGCAGTAAAGATCATATCCGACCAGATCCATGTGTCCGGACTGCTCCCTGCCCAGGAGATCTCCCGCACCTCTGATCTCCAGATCACGCATGGCGATCTTAAATCCGGAACCGAGCTCCGTGAACTCGCGGATCGCCGCAAGTCTTTTCTCGGCGACCTCCTTCAGCTGCTTGTCCTTTCGGTACATGAGGAACGCGTAGGCGGTCCTGTTGGAACGGCCGACTCTTCCTCTCAGCTGATACAGCTGGGAAAGGCCCATGCGGTCCGCGTCATGAATGATGATCGTGTTCGCATTTGAAATGTCGAGGCCTGTCTCGATGATCGTTGTCGTCACGAGGACATCGATCTCTCCGTTGATAAAGTCGTACATGATATCTTCAAGCTGGCGCTTGTTCATCTGGCCGTCGGCAAATGCAACATTGGCCTCCGGTACCAGATTCTGGATGCGCAGTGTCATGTCGGCGATATCACGGACCCGGTTGTAGACATAATAGACCTGACCTCCCCGGGCAAGCTCTCTGCAGATCGCTTCACGCACCATCTCCTGATTATACTCCATGACGTACGTCTGAATCGGAACACGGTCCTGGGGCGGCTCCTCGAGGACCGTCATGTCGCGGATCCCGACCAGGCTCATGTGCAGCGTCCGGGGGATCGGCGTAGCCGTCAGCGTCAGCGCGTCCACATTTTTGCGCAGGTTCTTGATCTTCTCCTTGTGGGTCACACCGAACCGCTGCTCCTCATCGATAATGAGAAGGCCGAGATCCTTGAACGCGACATCCTTTGAGAGAAGTCTGTGCGTTCCGATCACGATATCAACAAGACCTTTCTTCAGGTCGCTGATCGTCTTTTTGATCTGGGCAGATGAGACGAACCGGCAGAGCAGCGCGATGTTGACCGGGAACTCCTTCATCCGCTGAACGAACGTATTGTAGTGCTGCTGCGCGAGGATCGTCGTCGGTACAAGATAAGCGACCTGCTTGCCGTCCTGAACGGCCTTAAAGGCTGCCCGAAGTGCAATTTCCGTCTTGCCGTAACCGACATCCCCGCATATGAGACGGTCCATGATCTTATGGCTCTGCATATCCCGCTTCGTGTCTTCGATCGCGATCAGCTGGTCCTCCGTCTCCTCGAACGGGAAGAGCTCCTCGAACTCCTTCTGCCATTCTGTGTCCTCGCCGAAGGCAAATCCCTGCGAATTTTCCCGGACCGCATAGAGGGCGATCAGGTCCTTCGCGATACTGCGGACAGAACTCTTCACCTTCGCCCTTGTCTTCTCCCACTCCTGTCCGCTTAGACGGTTCAGCTTCGGTGTACTGTTTTCCCCTCCGCCCGTATATTTCTGCAGGACGTCCAGCTGGGTCGCCAGAACGTAGAGATTTCCGTCTTTATACTCCAGCTTGATATAATCTTTCAGGACATCGTCCACCTTGACCTGTTCAATGCCGCGATAGATCGCCACACCTCTGTTCTCATGTACGACCGGATCTCCGACGTGAAGCTCGTTAAAGCTTGCGATCTTCTCGCCGCTGTACCGGGTGCGCTTTTTTCTCTTCTTCGGCTTCGTACCGAGAATATCTGTCTCCGTGATGACGGCCAGCCTGATCAGCGGGTACTCAAATCCGCGGCTCGCCCGTCCGTAGACGACCGCGACCTGACCGGACGCAAGTTCCAGTTTCTCGTCCTCTGTGTAAAATGCCGGCACCTCCTGACGGTCCAGATCCTGAGCCAGACGTCTGGCTCTGGTGTGGGAGGCTGACATGACAATGACGCGGTATCCGCGTTTTCTGTACTTTTTTATATCACCCACAAGGAATTCGAAGCTGCCGTTATAGGAGCTTACTGCCTGCACGGTCTGGCCGAACGCAGCCGTTATGTTCCAGTCGCCTTTTCGCATATCCAGCGCCGACAGAGCGACACATCTGCTGCGGTTGAAATCTGAAACGATCCGATCCACACCGAGGATCTCCGGGATCTTCTCGTCTTTACGGTAATCCCCCTGCTCGATGCGCATCTTCACGCTCTCACGAAATTCGTTCTCCACCGCACCGGCCGCTTCCAGAATGTGCGTCGGTTCATCAAGGAAGATCACGCACTCATCCGCTATATTTCCGTCTTTCCCTGTCGGGAACCATCCGGAAAGCCCTGCTTTTCTTCCTATATTATCAGCTGCCGGATAAATCATGACCTTCTGCAGATTTTCGATCGATCTCTGCGATTCCGGATCGAAAGACCGCATGGAGTCGATTTCATCTCCGAAAAGCTCTATTCTGAAGGGCCGTTCCTCCGTGAGGGACCAGATGTCAATGATGGAACCTCTCACCGCGAACTGTCCCGGAAGGGAAACTTCCGGACATCGCTCATACCCCGATCGCACCAGAGACTCCCGGATCCAGTCCAGATCGACCTCCTCGTCCATCTCGAACACAAGTCTCGCATCCGTAAGATCCTCCCGCACGCTCACCATGTCCATCATGGCCGCGACAGGCACCACGACCGTCACCCGCTCATCTTCGATCAGGGCGCGGAAGACCCGCATTCTCTGAATATCCAGGAGATTGCTTGTTATATCCGCCTGATAAAAGAGAAGATCCTTGGCCGGATAAAAAAGGGCGCCGGGTTCATAAAAAAGGAGATCTTCATACAGAGCTTTCGCCGCCAGATCGTTCTCTGTGACGACCAGCGTTATTTTCGCATCATAAGAGAGCCCATAGATCATATGGGCTTTCTGGCCGCGGGCACAGCCTGCGAGAGATATGATACCGGGTCCTTTGCGGATCCGTGACCGTATTTCATCATATTCAGCCAGCTCGGTGAGCGGCTTAAGGAACATTTGCATGAATCACCTCTTGTTTTCGTGACGAATGAATTGGACACCCATTATATCAAAAGAATCGGGAAAAGAGAATGTTTGATTTCATGTTTCGGGGCCATGACTTGAAATGGGAGGGCAGGGATGCTATATTTTTCTAATAAAACTTCCGCATGGTCTTTTTGAAAGGTCTTATCTTTTTGATGGCGGCCGGACCTTAAGATTCTGTGGAAAGTTCGATCTGACAACTTATATCCTATATGAAAGCGAGTCCCATGCTGTCTGTAGTTATCCCTGCCCACAACGAAGAAATAATGCTTCCCCGCACCGCGGATGCCATCTCGGATCTCCTGGAAAAAAACGGCATCGACTACGAAATCCTCTTTGTCGATGACGGATCCAAAGACAGGACCTGGGAAACGATAGCCGTGGCCCATGAGAAAGACTCCCGTGTCAGGGGCATCTCCTTCTCAAGGAATTTCGGAAAGGAAGCCGCTGTATTTGCCGGACTCACCGAGTGCGAAGGAGACTGTGCCGTAGTCATGGACTGTGATATGCAGCACCCGCCGGAAAAAGTCCTGGAGATGTACAGGCTCTGGGAACAGGGGTACGAGATCGTGGAAGGGGTAAAATCGAACAGAGGACGGGAACATGCGGCGCGCGGATTCGCCGCGAAATGTTTCTACCGGCTGATCAGCAACGCGACCGGGATCGATATGTCAGGGGCCTCCGACTTCAAGCTGCTGGATCGGAAAGCCATACTCGCTCTCATCAACATGACGGAAAAGGACGCCTTTTTCAGAGCCCTCTCCTCCTGGATCGGCTTCAAATCGACGCAGATCTCCTATGATGTCCGGGAACGGGAGGCAGGAGAATCCTCCTGGTCGACGGGAGGCCTCGTAAAATACGCGATTACCAACATTACCGCCTACACATCGGTGCCTCTTCAGATCGTCACGATCCTGGGAATCGTGATGCTGGTGCTCGGCGTCGTGATCAGTATTCAATCCCTGTATAAGTGGTACACCGGCTCCGCGCTGGAAGGCTTTACCACCGTCATAATCCTTCAGTGCTTTTCAAGCAGCTTCATCATGATCAGCCTGGGGATCATCGGATACTATATTTCAAAAATTTACGAGGGGATACAGAACCGCCCCCGTTATATTATCTCTGAGAAAATACGTTGATTAATGATGCATTTCATACAAAGGGCTGCCGCATGAAGATCGTCTCTTCATGCGGCAGCCTGTCTTTTCGGAGATGTCATTTTTATTCACTTCTCCCCGGAAGCCTGTCGCAGCATCTCCATATATTCCGATTTCACCTCAGGAGGCCCCTCAATCTGTATCCCTCCGGCAAATTGAAATACCCATCCATAGAACGTCCGGCTGGTGTCGACGGCAAAGGTCGCCTTAAAATGCGCATCTCCGTCCAGCTCCGTTTCTATTTCCTCTCCGTAGCGGTCGATCACATATTTCATCAGCCGGTTCTCGCATCTGATCGTGACGACCCGAAAAGGTCCGGCATACATCTTTATCATCTTTCGGCTGTACTCGGCAGGATTGAACCCCTCGTCAGCTCTGGCCTCCTCATCGCTGATCACCGGCACTGTCATGCGGTCGATCCTGAAGGAAATAATGTCCTGATGTTTTTCGGAGTAGGCCGCCATATAATAGCGGTCATCATTCCATATGAGCGCGTAAGGACTGGCCACATAGGTCTCCCCATCGTGTGCCAGTACTTTCTCCTTGGTCGGAAGATAGTCAATGTACTGAAAATATATTTTCTTTTTCTCATCGATCGCCCGGCTGACAGCGTCGATCACAAGAAGGCTCCTGCCCTCTGCCACCTTCAATCGGTCTGCAGTGAACATCTTGGCTGTGATCGGCTTCTGCTGAGACCGGCTTGTAAGTCTTGCTAGCTTTGAGATGAGCTCCTCACTCTTCCCCGCACTGATGAATCGGGAGGAAGAGACCGCATCCACAAGTATTCTGATCTCCGGATTCTCGAAGATCCGATCTCCGATATAGTAAGAGTTAAATCTTCCGGTCTTCACCTTCAGGATTTCATAACCGGACTCATTAACAGACCGGATATCATCTTTCAGCGTTTTGCGATTCACACAAAATCCCCGCCCATTCAAAAGCTCAAGAAGTTCGGGCGTAGAGACAGGATGTTCCTCATCGGAGTATTCCATGAGATAACGCAGCAGAAAGAGCACTCGCAATTTAACGTCGGCCATCGGATCCCCCTCTATCTGAAAAAGCACACGATCAGTACATTAAGAACACCTCCGTGTTCTTTGACCCTGCTTAATTCATGAGTATATATTTTATCGGATCCCTTTTCAATCTTTAAATTGTCTCTGAACTTTGACCGGTAAATATTTACCCATGAACCGGCTCATATCTTATCGGGCATGAGATTTTGCGACTTCTGTGGCCATCTCAAGGATTTCCAGGACCCGGATGACTTCCTCATCCCTGACGATCTTCTCCGCACCGTTTTCAATCGCGTCGATCAGATTGTCATAAATACGCTCATAGTGCGCGCAGTCCACCGGAACATCCTCCGTCACATTGTTGCCTTCGGAATCCTTGTAGACAAGCTTTCCCCACCTCTCTGCGGGCGCCGGCTCCTGACTTATAACATGGCGGCCGACTACTTTCTTCCTGCCGGAGTTATGAATGACCGGAGGAAGAGTCATGCTGCCATTTGTCCCGTGCAGTGTGAATCTCGGGTAATCAATCAGGACACACATGGATGTGGAGATCGTGACCTTACTGTTCCCGTAATAAAAATCAATATCAAAATAATCGTCGCCGACACCCGGATGTGCAATGCTTCGCACATCGCAGCTGACATGGTCCGGCATTCCGAAAAGACTGATGATCTGGTCTGTCGTGTGAACACCCAGGTTATACAGCGTCCCGAGATGATCATACCAGCCATTCGGTCTGAAATAGTCAAAGTGTCCTTCAAGACGTACGACATCCCCGATCTTTCCGCTCGCTATGACATCTTTTAAGGCAAGGAAGTCGGCGTCGAATCTTCTGTTCTGATTCGGCATGCAGACAAGACCTTTCTCTTTTGCCAGGGTAAATACCTCTTCGGCTTCCTTCGCAGTAGGTGCAAACGGCTTCTCCACCAGTGCATGCTTGCCCGCGTTCAGAATCTGCTTCGCATAGGGGACGTGGAATCTGTCCGGCGCGCTCACGACTACGAGATCGACCTCCGGATCACTCAGGATCTCATTCATATCTGTCGTGAAAATGATTTCCTTATAATAAGGTTCATATTCCGCGAACTGAGGGATGTCCTCCTCCCGCCGCATCACATATTTGACTTTGATATCGTCTCTTTTTTCCACGTAGGGAATGTGGT